>DATDLP010000276.1:0-2618 GCA_036519255.1 Croceibacterium sp. | reverse complement strand
GCCTTCTCGCCGACGACAGCGAACGCCAGCGCGACGAACGCCGCGCGGTTGAAGTCCTCGCCCGCCACCGCATGAGTCGGATCGAACGCCAACGCTACCACCCCGGGCAGATCGCGGACCGGTGCGGTTCGCTGCGCAGCGGCAATCCGGCAATAGATGCGGCCAACCAGCGGCTCGTCGAGCCGCGGCGCGCGCGCCGAGATCAGCCCGCGCACCAAACCGCTTTCCTGCGGCAGCACCAGATCGGCGATCACTTCGCGCCGGTCGATTTCCACCCGCCGGATCATCTGGTCGAGCGGGGGAAGCGGCACGCCTTCACGCTCGAGCCGCGCGCGCAACAGGTCCGCGGCCCAACGGCCGACGACGAGCGGAAAGCGCACCCGGCCAACCTTGAGGGAAACCTCGGGAAAGCCCACGTGCTCCCCGGCGGCGCTGGCGGATACGTTGATCCATAGGCCGGCCGGAAGCGGAACGCTTGCCTCGCCCAACAGAACGCCGCGCGCTATGCCCCCGTCGAAGCGGGCAAGGCCGGTCGCGTCGTTTGCCAGCGCCGCGATGCTGCCCATCGCGGTGTCATCGACCCGCACGCGCCGTCCTACGTCCGCGCCGCGGGCCAGGGCCAGTTGCTGCCAGACAGCGCGCGCCGCAGCGATATCGCGTGACGTCGGTCGTGACGGAGCAGCGACCGTCGGGTCGAGGCTGACGAACAGCGCGGCAAAGCCGGCCATCAGCATCGCAAGGGCGAGCGCGGCCCGGCGGGCATAGCGCCGCAGCTTGGTAGGACGAGGATCGGTCATGCGAGCCGCGCCCATACCGCGCACGGTGCCGGTTGTCTGCCCATGGCGACGATTTCGCGAGACTTGCCCCGGCAATGCTGCGAGCTTGCCTCGACCATGCCGGACGACCCGCAGCGCACGATCCTCGAAGGCTACGCCGCCGGCGCGAGGGAAATGGTACCGCGTTTCGAAGCGCTGCGGACCGAGGCGGTCCTCGGCCCGGTGCTCGACCTGCTGCCCGCGCTCCCATGCCGGGCCCTCGATCTCGGCGCCGGGACCGGTCGCGACGCCGCGTGGCTCGCCCGGCGCGGCCATCGCGTACTTGCCGTCGAACCGGTCGAGGAACTCCGCCGCGCGGGCGAAGCGCTTCACCGGCTGCCGCGCCTGGAGTGGCTCGACGACAGCTTGCCGGCACTAACGAAGACCCGGATGCGCGACGAGCGGTTCGACCTGATCCTCTGCGTCGGCGTGTGGCAGCACCTCCCGGCGGAACTGCACGAGAGCGCCATCGCCGCCATCGCGTCGCTGGCCGCAGCCGGCGGACGCGGGATCCTCTCGCTCCGTCATGGGCCGGGCGCCCCCGGCAGGCCCTGTTTCGCCGCCGATCCCGACGTGGTGGTGGCCGCGGCGGAGCGCGCCGGGCTCGATCTCGTCGCGCGGCGCGCGGCCGACTCGGTCCAGCCGGGAAATCGCGCCGCCGGCGTGACCTGGACCTGGCTCGTCTTCGACCGGCGAGTGCCGTCGGGCGCGGGGCGCAGCTCGCGCGAAGCGGTCAGTTTTCCCCCGGCGTAAGAAATCCCGCCCGCCTGCTACTAACGGCGCAAAGGTGGGATATGCTGGACGGCGAACGGGACCAGATTTTCGGCGAATGGATCGAGGCGCACAAGGCGATCCTGTTCAAGGTCGCGCGCGCCTACGGCACGTCGCACGCCGACCGCGAGGACCTGTTCCAGGAGATCGCGCTGCAGGTGTGGCACTCGGTCGAGGCGTTCCGCGGCGACGCCGCGGTGACGACCTGGATCTACCGCGTCGCGCTCAACACCGCGATGGCCTGGCACCGCAAGGAGCGCAAGCACGGCACCGGCCGGCACGATCTCGAGGCCGCCACCGGCCTGCTCGCCGAGCCGCAGGTGCGCGATCCGCGGCTCGAATGGATCTATGCGCGGATCGCCGAGCTCGACGAAGTGAACCGCTCGCTCGCGCTGCTGATGCTCGACGGCTTCAGCTACCGCGACATGTCGCAGATCCTCGGCCTCGGCGAGAGCAACGTCGGGGTCCGCATCAACCGCATCAAGGCGGCGCTCAGCGCCCAGCTCGCGAAGGAAGAGCACGATGGACTTTGACCAGATGCTGGAGAGCTGGAAGTCGCAGGACGACAAGCCGCTCTATGGAGTGAACGGCGACCTGCTGCGACTGGTGTTGCATAACGAGCGCGACAGGATCGGCCGCACCCTGCGCCGCGACCAGTGGATCACCTACCTCGTCGGCCCCGGCATGGCGCTATTCGGTGCCGTGTGGCTGTGGATCGCGATCGTCAACGGCGTCCCCGCGATCTATTCCGCCGCGGCGGCGATCGGCGCGATTGCGTTCGCGGTGTGGGTCGTCGCCGTCTGGCTCAGCCGCCGGCGCCAGGCCGAGCGTGAGCGCGCCTTCGGCAACAGCCTGAAGGACGAGATCCGTCGCAACCTGTCGCTCACCGAGTACCAGATCGCCAACGGACGGTGGGGCGCGGCGCTGCTGTGGACCCTGCCGGTCATGGTCGGTGCGCTGCTGATCTACTGGCTCAGCTTCCAGGTCAACACCGACACCGGCATGTCCGCCTGGACCCACGCGTGGATCGTC
>DATDLP010000275.1:0-2342 GCA_036519255.1 Croceibacterium sp. | reverse complement strand
ACCTGTCCTCGCCGCTCGAGAATTTCCACGGAGACCTCGTTGGCGTGGCGGCGTACCTTCAGAGCGACGCTGGACTGCTTGAGTTGCAGGTTGCGCAGCACCAGCTCGTCCAAGAACGACGGCAAACGCGGGTTGCGCAGGCGAATTTGGTTCGCAACGGGATCGAATTGCAGTCCGAGCGAAGCCTCGATGAACGTGAAGGGGGTAGCGCTGGCCCATGCCTGCGGCGAGCAGGCAACCGGATAATGGGTGGGTCCGCGTCCGCGGCTGCGCTGAAACCCACAGAACAGCTCCGGCAATCGCCGCATCTCCAAATAGCTCGCGGCATCGAACAGGCCTTGGAACACGCGCTCGAGCGAGCGCTTCAGATCATAGCGGGCGAAACCCAGCGCGATCAGCGCGTTGTCATGCGGCCAGATCGAGCCGTTGTGATAGGACATCGGATTGTAGCGCGCCTCGGTGTTGGCAACGGTGCGAATGCCCCATCCGGAAAAGAATTGCGGGCGCAGCAGGCCGTCTGCCACTTCGATCGCCCGGTCGAGCTTGGCGATGCCGGTGAACAGAACCTGGCCGGCATTGGAGCTGCGGACGCGGCAGGGCTCTTTCTTGCCGTCGAGCGCCAGCGCGTAGGTGCCTAGGTCCGGACACCAGAAGCTCGCGTCGAATCGCTCCGCGAGCTGATCGGCTTGGGCTTTGAGGAGCCGCGCCCGCTCGGTCCATCCCAACCGTTCGGCGCAGCGTGCCAGAACGTGCTTGGCGCAGTACACGTAGCCCTGCACCTCGGCGAGCGCGATCGGGCCCTCGGCCAGACGGCCATCGGCGTGGAAAATGGCGTCCTCGGAATCCTTCCAGCCCTGATTGGCTAGCCCCCGCTCGGTTGCCCGATAGTATTCGACAAAACCGTCGCCATCGAGATCGCCAGGGCCATCGATCCAGGAGAGTGCGGCCTCGATCGTCGGCCACAGCTCGACGATGATGGCGTCGTCTCCGGTCCGCTCGGCATAGAGCCCGGCCAGCATCACGAACAGCGGCGTGGCGTCAACGCTGCCGTAGTAAAGGCCGAAAGGCACTTCGCCCAGCGCCGCCATCTCGCCTTCGCGCATTTCATGCAGGATTTTGCCCGGCTGCGCGTCCGAGGCATCGTCGTAGGTCTTGGCTTGAAATGCAGCGAGCCGCCGGAGCACGCCTTGCGCAACGCGCGGATCCAGCCAAAGCATCTGCAGCGCGGTGATCAGCCCGTCGCGGCCGAACGTGGTCGAGTACCAGGGAATGCCGGCGTACGGGTAGCGTCCCTGCGGCGTGTCGGTCATCAGCATGTACAGATCGGCCATCGACCTGCACACGACCTCGTTGAAGATATCGTTCGAGCTGACGATCGTGCTGGCGTTTTGCGAGCTGCGGCGCAGCTCGCGGTGAGCCGCGCGCAGTCCGCGCAGGAACGGCGCCGGCTTCGGTGGTGCCGGACTGCCGCAGCCGACAGCCAAGAACACCGATCTCACCGCCTTCGGCGCGAGATGGATGACATAAGTGGCGCTCGTCGCCGTCAGCTCGGTCGGATGCGGATCGAAGTCCAACGATGTCTGTCGCTGCTTCCCGTCGAGGCCGTTATAGGTCAGCACCGCTGTGCCGGCCTTGACGGCGGAGCCGACAAGTCCGTGCGTGGTTCGGTGCAATCCGCGCACCTCGAACAAGTCGGCGAAATCGCTGTCGAAGAGGATGCTCAGGCGCAGGTCGACCGCATGATCGCCGTAGTTGCGGACCGCAAACCTCTGATAGGCGGTGTCGCGCAAGAGAAAAATCGTGCGCACGACGTGCAAGGTGTCCTTCGGCAGGACAAGACGCTGGTCGAAATAAACATCCGGATTGGTCAGATCGACAGTCAGCTGGGTATTGTCGTCGCGTACGTTCGAGCCGAGCAACAAGGGCTGCATGCCGTTGAGAAAAAGCTCGAGGTGGGAAAGAAACCGCGTGTCGCAATGAAAGAGCCCGTCCGTGCCGCCGGGCGAGGCACCCATATCGCCGTGGCTGTCCACGACGATGAACGTATCGCCGTACTTAAGCGTGCGGCGCGGCCGCGTGGCAGGGCCGGTCGCTGGAATGTAGAACCGTGCTTCGGGAACGGTATCCGGCGCCAGTTTCGGGAGCGCGACGCTCTCGATCGCCATGCAACCCCTGTCAGTTCATTCCCTTTTCCAGCGCCGGCTGCAGCCTCGTCACCGCGGCTTCGCGCTCCGGTAGCGAGGCGCGCTTGAGCAGCGAGCGGTACACCTGAATATAGTCTTTGGCCATGCGGGTAACCGAAAAGCGTTGCTCGAACGTCTGCCGCACCGCCCGGCGATCGA
>DATDLP010000274.1:0-3510 GCA_036519255.1 Croceibacterium sp. | reverse complement strand
ACCGCGTTGCGCCGGCGTGGGGCTGCCATCGCCGGCCTGAATTTGTCCGCCGTTCGGACAAACGCCGTTCGGGCAGGTGATGATGCACCGATCGGCGAGGACGCGTCCGGATCGATTTGCGTCCCTGTGCCAGCGCCGTCGAGCCGCGACGGCCGGCGGCCCCCAGCGGTCGGATGCCGCGCAGGCGATCGCTCATGCTCTGACAGCGGGGCAGGAATTTCCCTTCATGCGTGCATAATTCGTTGCACGTTTAGAGCCGTCCCAATAAAGTATGGACAACAACAAACCGATGAATTTCGCAGGCATCCGGGTTCATCAACGCAGGGTGGAAACATGAATATCCGCGAAACCGCGCCTCGGATCACCGAGCTCGAGAAGATTTCCACGCGCACCGACACCCGCGACTATCTCGCCAAGGCCGCGCCGACGAAGGAGAAGCTCAAGGACTGGCTCATCGTCGACGTCGATGCCCATGTCAATGAAACCGCGTTCTGGTCGGAAGTCACCGACCGCATCGACAACGACGTTCTGCGCTACATCGCCGAGGCGTTCCGCGACCGCGGCCCGGCGCCCGGCTTGTTGAATGCCAACGGCCCGCTCTACCAGGACGTGGCCGGCCGCATCATGCACCAGCAGAAGCTGGCCGAGCCGACGCCGCCCGGGCTGCATCGCCAGGTGCAGCTTACGCAGCGCGCCATGGATGCGCTGGGCATCGATTACATGGTGGTGTTTCCCACCCCGATGCTGTCGCTCGGCATGCATCCGCAGGTCGACGTCGAGGTCGCTCTCGGCAACGCTTACAATCGCTGGCTGATCGAGCAGATTCTGCCCCAGGACAAACGGCAGAAGGCGTTGCTGTATCTACCGTTCAACGATCCCGAGGCCTGCGTGGAGACTGTCGAGCGCTTCGCCGACGCGCCCGGCGTGGTCGGCTTCTCCGTCACCTCGACGCGTCATAAGCCGGTCTGGCACAATTCTTACATGCGGCTCTACGCGGCGCTGCAGGAGGCGGGCAAGCCGCTCGGATTCCACGCCGGCTTCACCTGGGGCGATCCGTCGTTCCAGCAGCTCAACCGCTTCATCGGCATGCACTCGCTCTCGTTCGCGCACTTCAACATGGTCCATATGACCAATTGGGTGCTCAACGGGCTGCCCGAGCGCTTTCCCAAGCTCAAGGTGATCTGGATCGAGAGCGGGCTTGCCTGGGTTCCGTTCGTCATGCAGCGGCTCGATTCCGAATACATGATGCGCACGTCGGAGTGCCCGCTGCTCAAGCGCAAGCCGAGCGAGTACATCGTGGAGATGTACTTCACCAGCCAGCCGCTCGAACGCAGCAATATGAAGCTCACGCAAGCGACGTTCGACGCGATCAGGGCCGAGACCCAGCTGCTCTACGCATCGGATTGGCCGCATTGGGATTTCGACGCGCCGAGCTCGATCACCAACTTGCCGTTCCTCAAGGAAGGGGCCAAGCGCAACATTCTCGGCCTCAACGCCGCGCAACTGTTCGGGCTCGAAGTGCCGTCGGCAAAGTCGGGCGTGAAGGTATCCCCGCAGCCGGTCGCCGTCCCGGCCGAATGAGCGCGCCGCCACTGCGTGAGGTCGGCATGAGTTCATCCGCGGCCACGGGCGACACTGCCGATTGCGGCGCGGCGTTCTGCGCATCGGTCGACGACGCGCTCAAGAACGGCACGCCTGATGCCGTGCCGGATGAAAATCTGCAGCGCGTGCTTTCGGCAGCCGTGCGGCTCTATGCCGCCAAATCGGAGGACCGCGCGCTTGCGCCGTTCGGCGACAGGCCCGTGAACGCAACCGAAGCGGTGACGGCGATCTGCGCGATCATGCGCGCGGCCGACCTCAACTTCTTCGACCTGCAAATGTGGTACCGCCGCGGCGATCGCGAATGACATCCGGCCAATCAACTGTCGTCCCCGCGCAAGCGGGGACCCATAATCTCAGCCGGTGGTCATGGATCCCCGCTTTCGCGGGGATGACGGCAGGAAGCTGCTAGACGATAGTGGGTGAAGCGATGAACGAGGTCATGGTTGGCGAGCTCAGCGAGTTTGCGGAGGGCGGATATCGCGTGCTGCGAGTCGACACGTTCGAGTTCGGAATTTTTCGTCAAGGCGACCGTCTCGTCGCCTACGAGAATCGTTGCCCGCACGACGGCGGTCCGGTGTGTCAGGGGAAGGTGATCCCGCGCGTGGAGGAAGAGCTGGCGCCGGACCAGACCAGCCGCGGCCTCCGGTTCTCCAAGAAGCGCAACATCGTGTGCCCTTGGCACGGGTGGGAATTCGACATCGAGACCGGGCGCCACTGCGGCGATCCGAAATATCGCCTGCGACCGGTCGTCGTTCAGGTGCGCGACAACCGCGTCTATGTCAGCGTCCCGCCGGCGGCCTGAGCTCGGCCTCATGCTGAGCAACTATTATGTGGTGACTGCTGAGGACCTCCAAGAGGTGCCGCGGGCGACTACGGTGTTGACGAAGATGAGGAGCTTGCGGGCGCAGGCGACCAGAGCAAGCGTGTGCGGCTTTCCGGCTGCGAGGAGACGCCTGTAGAAGGCTTTCAGTTGGGGGTTCCAGTAAAAGACAGCCGGCAATGCGGCAGCGTAGAGACTTTGCCGCAGTCGCTGACGCCCACCTTTGATGTGTCGCGCGCCGCGCCGCAGACCGCTGTCATCGTCATAGGGAGCAAGGCCGGCGATAGCGGCAGCCTGTTCGCGGGTGACGCGGCCGATCTCAGGCATGCGCACCAGGATGGCGACCGCGGTTCGCAGCCCGACACCATCCACGCTGGCGATTAGATCGAGCCGATGGGACAGATCGCGGTGCGCGCGGATGGCGGCGACCAACTGCTTGAGCTCGCTGTTCTGAAGAACCTTGAGCCTGTCGACCTCCCGCTTCCAGAACTCCCGAATGCGCTCCTCGCGGCAGGCCTCACGGCGTGTCTTGAGCTGGCCAACGTCCTCGGTGAGTTGTTCGATCATCGTCAGGTGCTGGGCCAGTAGTGCCAAACGAGCATCCGGTGGTTCGCGGATGT
Source organism: Croceibacterium sp. (assembly GCA_036519255.1). Lineage (GTDB taxonomy): Bacteria > Pseudomonadota > Alphaproteobacteria > Sphingomonadales > Sphingomonadaceae > Croceibacterium_A. The sequence goes on along the minus strand of DATDLP010000274.1, from coordinate 468 downwards.
CCGTGGCTGCGGCCGTGCAGCGGGCGATCAAGGCTGCATCGATGGTGTCATTCTTGGCATGTTGCAGCACGAACCTGGCGTAAGCACGCACCTGCACCGGCTGGAAGATGATGACCACAAAGCCGTCCGCCCGCAGCGACGAGACCACGGCTTGCTCGTAACCGCCGCTCGCCTCGATACCGATGCGCTCGACCTCGCGTTGCCGCAGCCAGGCCAACAAGCTCCGGTGGCCTTCCGAGTTGTTGTCGACCTGCACCCGCTCCGCACCGCCATCAATCGCGACATCCAGCTTGTGCTTGCCGGTATCGATGCCGGCGCACAGCGTGGTATCCTTGCTCATCTTCGTCGACCCTTCCTTGTGATGCGAACCCTCGGTTCCTTCAACCATCCGGGTCCGATGAAGAACCGATCGCGATCCTGCTCAGCAGCAGCCCTTGCGGCTCGGGAGCATCCGATCCGACGACCGGC
>DATDLP010000273.1:0-2307 GCA_036519255.1 Croceibacterium sp. | reverse complement strand
AAATGACACGGACAAGGTCAGCCTCACCGCGGCAGCGCTGCGGCCTCGCGCGCCAGCGCCTCGACCGTGTCGAGGTCCGCGCCGCGCGGGACGACCCAGCTGCCGCCAACGCACAGCACCGGATCGAACGCGAGCCAGTTGGGCGCGGTCTCGGCGGTGATCCCGCCGGTCGGGCAGAACCGGCACTGCGCGAATGGCGCGGCGAGCGCCTTGAGCGCCTTGAGCCCGCCCGCGGCTTCGGCCGGGAAGAACTTGAAGTGCGTCAGCCCGAGGTCGAGCCCGCGCATGATGTCGCTCGCGGTGGCGACGCCGGGCAGGAACGGCATGTCCTTGCCGATCGCCTTGCGCGCGACGCGCTCGGTCAGCCCGGGCGAGACGATGAACTCGGCCCCGGCGTTGAGCGCTTCGTCGAACTCCTCGGGGCTGGTCACGGTGCCTGCCCCGACGATCGCGCCCGGGACGAGGTTCATGCGCCGGATCGCGTCGAACGCGGCCGGCGTGCGCAAGGTCACCTCGAGAACGCGCAGGCCACCCGCGACGAGCGCCTCGGCAATCTCGCGCGCCTCGCGCGCGTCATCGATCACCAGCACCGGGATCACCGGCGCGGTGCGCATGATCTGGCCGATCGTGGTCATGACTGCTGCTCCCTCAAATGCTCGGCGGCAAAGGCGGCCGCCGCGCCATAGAGCCCCGGCTGCGGATGCGTGATCAGCTTGACCGGGATGCCCGACATCATCTGCGTATAGCGCCCCTTGAAGCGGAAGCGCTCGCCGAAGCCCGAGTGCGGCAGCACGTCGCGCAGCTTGAGACCGATCCCGCCGGCCAGCACCACCGCGCTCGCCCCGTGCGCCAGCGCATAGTCGCCGACGAGGCTGCCGAACGAGGTGCAGAACCGGTCGACCGCCGCCGCGCACAGGCTGTCCTCGCGCGCGATCCCGCGTTGCCAGATCGTGCGGTCGTCGAGCTGGTCGGCCGGGCGGTTCTCGCGCGCGGCGAGGGCGGAGTAGATCTCGATGATGCCCGGCCCCGAGTGCACGCGCTCGGTCGAGACGCGCAAGTGCTGCTTGCGCAGCCGCGCGACCATCCAGTCGTCGAGCTCGTCGAGCGGGGCGAATTCGACATGCCCGCCTTCGGTGGCCTGGACCAGGTAACCGCCGGGGTGACGGTGGAAGTGCGCGACTCCCAGACCCGTGCCGGGACCGATCACGCTGACCGTCCCGTGATCGGGCAACGGCATTTCCGGACCGGTGATATGGATCAACTGGTCCTCGGTCGCGCGCGCGACCGCGTGCGCAACGGCGCCGAAGTCGTTGAGCACGGTAACCCGGCCGAGCCCGAGCTGCTCGTCGAGCGCACCGGTGTGCAGCACCCACGAATTGTTGGTCATCCGCACGATCTCGCCGGTGACGGGGCCCGCGATGGCGATCGCGGCGGCGCGCGGCACAGGAGCGCCGACTCGCCGTTCGAACTCCTCCCACGCGGTCTGCAAGCTCACGTGGTCGCTCGTCTTCAACGTGACCGGCTCGCCGAGCGCGATCGCGCCATCCTCCCCCACAGATGCGAGCGCGAAGCGGGCATGCGTGCCGCCCACGTCGATCGCTACCAAATCCGTCACGCCTGCCCCTCTCCCAAGAAATAACGCTACGGTGTCATAGGCCTTGCGCCGCCAGCATGGCCGAGCCGCCGCGCTCGGCGTCGTCGGCGCCGAGGCGGAACATCGCGAACAGCTCGCGGCCGGTCCCGTCCTGGGCCTGCGGGGCCACCGCCGGCTCGCGCGCCGCGAGATCCGCGGGGGTCGACAGCTCGCCGCGCTCGGCGCACAGGCGGATCACGTCGCCGTCGCGCACCCGCGACAGCGGACCGCCGCCGAGCGCCTCGGGGCTCACATGGATCGCTGCGGGGACCTTGCCGCTCGCGCCCGACATGCGCCCGTCGGTGACCAGCGCGACGCGGTGGCCGCGGTCCTGCAGCACGCCCAGCGCCGGGGTCAGCTTGTGCAGCTCGGGCATGCCGTTGGCGCGCGGGCCCTGGAAGCGGACGACGACGACCACGTCGCGGTCGAGCTCGCCTCTGGCGAAGGCTTCGGTGACTTGCGCCTGGGTCTCGAACACCCGGCACGGGGCCTCGATCGTCCAGCGGTCGGGATCGACGGCGCTGGTCTTGAAGCACGCGCGGCCGAGGTTGCCCTGGACCAGCCGCATGCCGCCGTCGGCCATGAACGGCTGCGCCACGGTGCGCACGATCGCCTCGTCGGCCGAGCCGTCGATCGCGCGGTAGGCGAGGGCCTCGTTCTCGAGCCACGGCTCC
>DATDLP010000272.1:0-5128 GCA_036519255.1 Croceibacterium sp. | reverse complement strand
ATCTTTTAGGCGGCTCCGTGGGGCCGAAAATGAGTAGGAAGTGAAAGTGGCCGAGAAGAGCGGCGCAGCGATATTGTGCGATTGCCTGGTGCGGCAGGGGGTCGAATTCGTGTTCGGCTATCCCGGCGGCGCGGTGCTGCCGATCTACGACGAACTGTTCTCCGACCAGCGCATCCGCCACATTCTCGTGCGGCACGAGGCCGGCGCGGCGCATGCGGCCGAGGGCTACGCGCGCTCGACCGGCAAGCCCGGCGTGGTGCTGGTCACCTCGGGCCCCGGCGCGACCAACGCGATCACCGGCATCGCCGACGCGTTCATGGACTCGATCCCGCTGGTGGTCATCACCGGCCAGGTCGCGACCAACCTGATCGGCACCGACGCGTTCCAGGAAGCCGACACCGTCGGCCTCACGCGCCACTGCACCAAGCACAACTACCTGGTGAAGGACCCCTCCGAGCTCGCCGCGACGATCGACGAGGCGTTCGAGATCGCCACCACCGGCCGTCCCGGCCCGGTCGTGGTCGACATCCCCAAGAACGTGCAGGTCGCCACCGCCGCGCTACCCCCGGGCAAGCCGCAGCGCCCATTGCGCTATCAGCCGCGCATGGTCGCCGCGGCCGACGAGATCGCCGAGGCGATCGAGATGATCGCCCAGGCCGAGCGTCCGGTGCTCTACACCGGCGGCGGGGTGATCAACTCGGGCCCGCGCGCCAGCGAGCTGCTGCGCGAGTTCCAGCGGCTGACCGGTATTCCGCTGACCTCGACGCTCATGGGCCTCGGCGCCTTCCCCGCCGACCACCCCGACTGGCTCGGGATGCTCGGCATGCACGGGACCTACGAAGCCAATCTGGCGATGAACCAGTGCGACGTGATGGTGAACGTCGGCGCGCGGTTCGACGACCGCATCACCGGGCGGCTCGACGCATTCTCGCCGGGCTCGAAGAAGATCCACATCGATATCGACCGCGCCTCGATCAACAAGGTGATCCCGGTCGATCTCGGGATCATCGGCGACTGCGCGACGGTGCTCGAGCAGCTGATCGCCGCCTGGGGCAGCCGCAAGGGCCGCGACCTCGGCGAGTGGAAGGCGCGCATCGACGGCTGGCGCGCGCGCGACAGCCTCGCCTATCCGAAGCTCAAGGACGGGATCATGCCGCAGCTCGCGGTGCAGCGGCTGTTCGCGCTGACCCGCGACCACGACCCGATCATCACCACCGAGGTCGGCCAGCACCAGATGTGGGCGGCGCAGTACTTCGGCTTCGACAAGCCCAACAAGTGGCTGACTTCGGGCGGCCTCGGCACGATGGGCTACGGCATGCCGGCGGCGATCGGCGCGCAGCTCGGCAATCCCGGCACGCTGGTGATCGACATCGCCGGCGAGGCCTCGATCCAGATGAACATCCAGGAGATGGGCACCGCGAGCCAGTTCCGCCTGCCGATCAAGGTGTTCATCCTCAACAACGAATACATGGGCATGGTCCGCCAGTGGCAGGAGCTGACCTACGAGAGCCGCTATTCGAACAGTTACTCGGACAGCCTGCCCGACTTCGTGAAGATGGCCGAAGCCTATGGCTGGAAGGGCATCCGCATCACCGACGAGGCCGATCTCGACGCCGGGATCAAGGCGATGATCGAGCACGACGGGCCGGTCATGGTCGACTGCCGGGTGTCGAAGGACGCCAATTGCTTCCCGATGATCCCGAGCGGCGCGGCGCACACCGACATGCTGCTTTACGGCGACATGGTCGCAGGTACGATGGACGACGAAGCGAAGGCACTGGTCTGATGGCTTCGCTCTATCCTGCGCTGTTGGTGCTGGTAGCGATCTTCTGCCTCGTGCAGGCGGTTCGCGATTTTCGGCACAGGCACTACGTCTGGTCCGGCCTGAACGTCATCAGCGCTGCAATCCTGCTGCTCATTCCATTCCCGACCCATTCGGTCGCCATCGATTTGCCAAGGCCCTGAGAGTGAAGATCCAGCAACGCCATTCCGAGCGTCACGTGCTCACGATCACCGTCGACAACGAGGCGGGCATCCTGGCCAAGATCGCCGGGCTGTTCACCGCGCGCGGCTACAACATCGACAGCCTGACCGTGGCCGACATCAGCGAGAACCATGCGCTGAGCCGGATCACCATCGTCACCAACGGCCCGCCGCAGGTGATCGACCAGATCGAGGCGCAGCTCGAGCGGCTGGTGCCGGTGCACCGGGTGATCGACCTGACCCAGGCCGGCCCGCACGTCGAGCGCGAGCTGGCGCTGGTCAAGGTCTCGGGCAAGGGCGACAACCGGGTCGAGGCGCTGCGCCTCGCCGACGTGTTCCGCGCCAAAGTGGTCGACACCACGACCTCGAGCTTCATCTTCGAGTTGACAGGCGACCCCACCAAGATCGACAGCTTCGTCGCGCTCATGCGCGAGCTCGGGCTGGTCGAGGTTGGCCGCACCGGTATCGTCGGCATGATGCGCGGGGCCGAGGGGACCTGACATATGGCGTCCGAGCTGTTCATTGCCGCCGGCCTTGCCTGCGTCGCGACCGCGCTGATGCATTCGCTGCTCGGCGAGGCGTGGCTGGTCGGGCCGATGGTGCGCAGCCGGAGCGGGGTGATGGGCCGCCAGCTCTCGCGCCAGGTGACCCGCTTCGCCTGGCACTGGACCTCCGCGCTGTGGCTCATGGTCGCCGGGATCCTCATCTCGGCGGGCCTCGGCCACGCGGTCGAGACCTGGCTGCTCGTCGCCATCGGCGGCGCGCACCTGGTGCTGGGCCTGCTCGACGCCGTCGTCACCCGGGGCCGCCATGTCGGCTGGCCCATGCTGGTTCTCGTCGGGGGGCTTACGCTCCTGGCCGTGATGCAGACCCGATAGTAACACTCGCGCCTCGTCGGTCCCGCGCAAGCGGGAAGCCGGGCGCGAACGATCCGACTGGTTCCCCGCCTTCGCGGGGATGACGAAAGTTAGAGAGACAAGAAATGAAGGTTTACTACGACGCCGACGCCGATCTCAACCTGATCGTCGACAAGAAGATCGCCATCCTCGGCTACGGCAGCCAAGGCCACGCGCACGCGCAGAACCTGCGCGACAGCGGGGTCAAGGATGTCGCCATCGCACTGCGCCCCGGCTCGGCTTCGGCCAAGAAGGCCGAAGGCGCCGGCTTCAAGGTGCTGGCGAACAAGGATGCCGCGGCCTGGGCCGACGTGCTGATGATCCTCGCGCCCGACGAGCACCAGGCGGCGATCTGGGAGAACGACCTCAAGGGCAACATGAAGCCCGGCGCGGCGCTGGCCTTCGCCCACGGCCTCAACATCCACTTCGGCCTGATCGAGGCGCCGGCGGACATCGACGTGATCATGATCGCGCCGAAGGGCCCCGGCCACACCGTCCGCGGCGAGTATCTCAAGGGCGGCGGCGTGCCGTGCCTGATCGCGATCCACCAGGACGCGAGCGGCAACGCGCACGATGTGGCGCTGGCCTACGCTTCGGGCGTCGGCGGCGGCCGCTCGGGCGTGATCGAGACCAACTTCAAGGAAGAGTGCGAGACCGACCTGTTCGGCGAGCAGGCCGTGCTGTGCGGGGGCATCACCCACCTGATCCAGGCCGGGTTCGAGACGCTGGTCGAGGCCGGCTACGCGCCCGAGATGGCCTATTTCGAGTGCCTGCACGAAACCAAGCTGATCGTCGACCTGCTGTACGAAGGCGGCATCGCCAACATGCGCTACTCGATCTCGAACACCGCCGAGTACGGCGACATCACCACCGGCCCGCGGATCATCACCGCCGAGACCAAGGCCGAGATGAAGCGCGTGCTGGCCGACATCACCTCGGGCCGGTTCGTGAAGAACTTCGTGCTCGACAACCGCGCCGGCCAGCCCGAGCTCAAGGCCGCGCGCAAGGCCGCCCAGGCGCACCCGATCGAGCAGACCGGCGCGCAGCTGCGCGCGATGATGCCCTGGATCAGCGCCAACAAGCTGGTCGATCAGGACAAAAACTGAGCGGCTCGCCGCTCGTCCGGAGCCTCCGGCAGGGTTCCCGGTGGACATTGTCAATCCGCCGCGCCAGATTGCGCGGCGACAATTCCACCGGGAGAACCCCTCATGCGTAAATCGACCCTGACTTTCGCCGCAGCCGCCGGGCTCGCGGCCCTTTCGATCGGCACGTTGCACGCGCAGGGCGGCCCTTCCGGCCCCCCGGGCGCGCAGGATCCGAGCCGGGTCACCGCCGGCAGCTACAAGACCGATCCCGGGCATTCGCTGGTCGGCTGGCGCGTCAACCATTTCGGTTTCAGTGACTATTTCGGCATCTTCGGCGATGTCGAAGGCACGCTGACGCTCGATCCGGCCAACCTTGCCGGGGCCAAGGTCGACGTGACCATTCCGATCGCCAAGGTCACTACCGCCAGCGCCGGTCTGACCGGCCACCTGACCCGCGCGGGCCAGAACGGCGGCAAGCCGGACTTCTTCGGTCCCGATCCGGCCCCGGCCCGCTTCGTTTCGACCGGCGTGCAGGTCAACGGGCAGTCGGCCACGATCACCGGCGACCTGACGATGAACGGGGTCACCAAGCCCGTCACGCTCGATGCCGAGTTCGTCGGCGCCGGCAAGCATCCGTTCAACCAGAAGGAAACGGTCGGCTTCGAGGCCGAGACCACGATCAAGCGCTCCGAATGGGGCCTTGGCGGGTTCATTCCGATGGTCGGCGACGAGGTCGAGCTCGACATCACCGTCGCGTTCGAGAAGCAGTAGGCCCAATCCTCCCCGAGCTTGTCTCGGGGAGGTGGCAGACGCCCCTTCGACACCGCCTGCGGCGTCGCTCAGGATGAACTGCGCCATCGGCGCAGGCGGCTGACGGAGGTTTTGGGCGGTTACCGCCCTCCACCACCCGCTGCGCGGGCGGTCCCCCTCCCTGAGCAAAGCTCGGGGAGGATGGACAAATCGCAACCATTCCCGCATAGGCTCGCCGGATGAACCGCCGCGAGCTCCTGTCGCTGCTTCGACTTACGCGCCCTTAGGCGCGTTACCTCGCCGCGCGCTCCAGCGCCGGCACTCGCCTAAGGGCCATTCGTTCCATAGTCGAAACCGCGCCGCGGATCCTTCGGCAGGCTCAGGACAGGCTTGCCGCGCGGCGCTCAGGCGATA
>DATDLP010000271.1:0-11531 GCA_036519255.1 Croceibacterium sp. | reverse complement strand
AGCTTGGGATACCAGCCCGGCTCACGCCCCTCGGGCGTCCAGTCGAGCAGGTTCCACAGCGGGGTCGGATCGGGCGCGAGGTGCGGGTCGAAGCCGGGATCGGCGGTTTCGGGCCCGCCCTCTGCGGCCCAGAACAGCCGCGCCTTGTCGCCGTAGCGCCGCCACACCAGCACGGCGGCGCCTTCGTCGATGCCGTCCGCCGTCTCGGTCAGCACGCCGTGGTCGCGCGCGAAGTCGTCGCCGATGGTCTGATAGAACCTAAGGTTGCGCCAGCCGCGCTCGCGGGCGACGGCGAGCTGGCGCGCGACCGGCGAGCGGCCGACGATCGCCAGCGAAAGCCGCTGCTCGATGTCGGGCAGCGGGACGTCGAACGAGCCGACGAACGAGGTGCACATCGGGCACGGCCGCGCGCGCTCGGGGCCGAACATCCAGAAATAGGTGAACAGCGTGTCGTGCGCGCCGAACAGGTCGGTCAGCCCGAGTTCGGCGCCTTGATCGTCGAGGAAGCGGTAGTCCTTGGCCACCGGGCCCGGGGGCAGGGCGCGGCGCTGCTCGGCCACTCGCTGGATCTGCCGGCGCAGCGCGATCTCCTCGGCCAGCAGCGCGGTGCGGGCCTGGCGGTAGTCGGCGCTCTCGCCGGCCTGGCGCGTCGTGCTCGCGGCCGCCACGTCGTGTGCGGGCTTCAGTTCGCTCTCGGGCGGCAATGTGACCGCTTCAGCCATCTTCGGCTCCTTCCCTGCTCGGTCGCCTCTGCGACTCGGCACTTGCCTTTCGTGCCCCACTGAGTTACTAAAAGCAACTATGAAGTTACAAAAAGAAACCGAGTCGCCGAAACAGGACAGCCACGGCAAGTGGTACGGCGACGCGTGCGGCACCGCGTTCGCGCTCGAGCTCGTCGGAGAGCGCTGGTCGCTGCTGATCGTGCGCGAGCTTATGTTGGGCGGAAGACGGTTTTCGGACTTGCGCGCCAGCCTGCCCGGAATTTCCGCCAAAGTGCTGACCGAGCGGCTCGCCGGGCTCGAGCAGGCCGGGGTGCTCGTGCGCCGCAAGCTGCCGCCGCCCGCCGCGAGCCAGGTCTACGAGCTGACCGAATGGGGTTATCTGGCCGAGCCGGCGATCCAGGAGCTCGGCCGCTGGGCCGCGCGCTCGCCCGAGCACGATCCGACGCTGCCGCTCTCGGCAGTGAGCTTCATGATCTCGATGCGCACGATGCTGGACCGCGACGCGGCCGGCGGACTCGAGGCCACGCTGGGGTTCGATGTCGCCGGCGAGCAGTTCGTCGGCCGGCTCGCAGGCGGTGCGCTGCCGATCCGGCGCGAGGAGCCGCGCGACGTCGAGGTGCTGTTCCGCGCGCCGACGCCGATGGAGCTGGCCGCGTTGTTCTACGGCAAGATGCCGTTCGACGCGTGGGCGGCCGGGGCAGGGCGCGCGATCGAGGGCGACCGCGCGCTGGCCGAGCGGTTCGTCGACTTGTTCTGGCTGCCCGAGAAGGTTGGCCCCGGCTGAGAGAGGAGAAGACGATGGACAAGACCGAGCGGATCGCGATCGAGAACGTGCTTCAGCCGGGCAAGACCTACCGGGTCGACGCGGCAAAGTTCGCGGCGATGCGCGAGGCGGTGCTCGCCGAGCTGCCCCTCGAGCAACCGGGCCTGACGCCGGCCGAGCTCAAGGCGCGGGTGCTGGGATACTTGCCGGAAGCGCTGTTTCCCGGCGGCGACAAGGCCGGCTGGTGGCTGAAAGCCGTCCAGCTCGACCTCGAGGCCAAGGGGACGATCGGCCGCGCGCCGAAGGCGCCGGTCCGCCTGTTTCGGTTTTGAGCGGGCCCGAAAGCTAGATCCCCAGAGCCTTGAAGATCCCCGCCTCGACCTCTACCGCCGCCTTCCACCCGTCGCGCGCGGTCACCCGGCCGTACCACGCCGTGAGCCGCGGATAGGCGGCCGCATCGAGATCCCACCCGGTGTACCCGAGCGTGCGGATCACCGACGCGACCGCGATGTCGCCGACCGAGAACGCCCCGTCGAGCCACTCGTCGCCGACCGCACCCTCGAGATAGCCGAACGGCTTCTTGATCGCCTCCTCGGCCGCCGCAGCCGCTGCCTCGTCGGCCTCGACCCCGAAGATCCGCGGGCGCAGGAAGCGGTTGAGCACGATCGGTGCGCCGGCCGGGGTGATCACGGTGTCGGCCACTTCCTCGAACCAGATCGCCCGCCCGCGCGCCTCGGCCGCCGCGGGCAGCAGCGCGGGCTCGGGATACTTTACATCGAGGTAGGTCACGATCGCGGTCGAATCGGCGAGCGAGAAGTCGCCGTCGCGGAACGCCGGAATCTTGCCCAGCGGGCTGACCGAGAGGAACTCCTCGTCGGGCTGGCCGGGGTTGCTCGGCACGAGCTCGGCGTCGAGCCCCTTCTCGTGGATCGCGACGACCACCTTGCGGACGAACGGCGACAGCGGAAAACCGTAGACCTTCATCACCCAACTCCCACTTTAGTTCTGTTTTGCTACCCATTCTCTGTTGCAGGGAAATGGCAGCCCGTCCAGCGCCACGAATTGTTGCCAGCCGCGCAGTCAGGCCTTAGGCAGCCGCTCGCGATGAACGAGATGAGCAGCACCCACCCCAACGCCGGCACCGTCCTTGCCACCCCCGACCGCGAGGTCTCGGTGCGCGAGGCGTTCGGCATCGACATCGACATGAAGGTCCCGGCCTTCTCCAAGGCCGACGAGCGCGTGCCCGACGTCGACGACAGCTACGTGTTCGATCCCGACACCACGCTGGCGATCCTCGCCGGGTTCGCGCACAACCGCCGGGTGATGGTCCAGGGCTATCACGGCACCGGCAAGTCGACCCACATCGAGCAGGTCGCCGCGCGCCTCAACTGGCCGTGCATCCGCATCAACCTCGACGCGCACATCAGCCGCATCGACCTGATCGGCCGCGACGCGATCGTGCTGCGCGACGGGCTGCAGGTGACCGAGTTCCGCGAGGGCCTGCTGCCGTGGGCGCTGCAGCACCCGGTGGCGCTGGTGTTCGACGAGTACGACGCCGGCCGGCCCGACGTGATGTTCGTGATCCAGCGCGTTCTGGAGACCGAGGGCAAGCTGACGCTGCTCGACCAGAACCGGGTGATCCGCCCGAACCCGTGGTTCCGGCTGTTCTCGACCGCCAACACGGTCGGCCTCGGCGACACCTCGGGGCTGTACCACGGCACCCAGGCGATCAACCAGGGCCAGATGGACCGCTGGAACATCGTCGTTGCGCTCAACTACCTGCCCGAAGAGACCGAGCGGCAGGTCATCGCGGCCAAGTCGACTCTCGACCCCAAGGTCATCGCCGACATGATCCGCGTCGCCGACCTGACCCGCCAGGGCTTCATCGGCGGCGACATCTCGACCGTGATGAGCCCACGCACGGTGATCACCTGGGCGCAGAACACCGAGATCTTCGGCAACCCCGGCTTCGCCTTCCGCCTCACGTTCCTCAACAAGTGCGACGAGGCCGAACGCATGCTCGTGGCCGAGTACTACCAGCGGGTGTTCGGGGTCGACCTGCCCGAGAGCGTGGTCGGCAAGGCGTAAAACCCCGATGCGAGCACTCCTCGCGAAACATCGCGTCGAGAGCCGCATCCTGCTCGCCTTCCTCGGCGCGGCGGCAGGGCTCACGCTGCTCAACAAGGCCGCGTCCGCGATCGTAGAGGGCGATCCGCTCGCGTTCGACCGGGAACTCCTGCTCGCGCTGCGCCAGCCTGGCGATCTGGCGACGCCGATCGGACCGCCCTGGCTGCACCAGGTCATGATCGACCTGACCGCGCTCGGCAGCGTGGCGCTGCTGACGATCATCACCACGCTCGCCGCCGGCTACCTGCTCGCGTCGCGGAAGCCGTGGCTCGCGGCGTTCACGGTCGGCGCGGTCGCGGGCGGGGCGCTGCTTAGCACGCTGCTCAAATTCATCTACGCGCGCACGCGGCCGGATATCGTCGAGCACCTCGTCGGGATCGATTCGGCCAGCTTCCCGAGCGGGCATGCGATGAACTCGGCGGTGACCTTCCTCACGCTCGCGGTGCTGCTCGCGCGGGCCGAGAAGTCGATCGCGGTGCGCCGCTTCCTGGTCTCGGCGGCAATCGTGCTGACGCTGCTGGTCGGGTTCTCGCGGCTTTATCTCGGGGTGCACTGGCCGACCGATGTCGCCGCGGGGTGGATGGTTGGCGGGCTGTGGGCGGTCGCGTGCTCGTTGGGGGCGAAGGCGCTCCAGCGGCGCCACACCATCGAGGAGGCCGGAGCCGAGAAGCCCTAGAATCCGGCGCTTTCGGCGCTCGGCGGAAGCCGGAGTTCGAACCGCAGCCCGGTCGCATGGCTGTCGAAGCGAAGCTCCGCGTCGATCTGCTGCGCGAGCACGTGAATCGTCCGCGAGCCGATGCCTCCGCCGGCGGCCAGTTCGAAGCCTTCGGGAAAGCCGACCCCGTCGTCGCTCACCTCGACCACAATCGCGCCGTCCGCCTCGCAGCGGCACCCGACCGTGAGCTTGCCCGGCACGCGGGCCGGATGCGCGTACTTGAGCGCGTTCGTCACCACCTCGGTGACGATCAGCGACAGCGGCAGGAACCGGTCGGCCGGCACCGAGCAATCGTCGATGTCGCTCTCGACCAGTTCCCATTGATCGGGCGCTGAGAGGGCCGAGATGAACAGCCGGCACAGCTCGCGCAAGTGCGGCCCGAACTGCGCGTGGTCGGACCCCGGTCGCGTCGACAGCAATCGGTGCATGTGACCGACAATGGCGATGCGCGCGGTGATCTCGTGCAGCGCCGTCGCCACCTCGTGCCCGTCGACCGGCGCCTTGCGACGCGAGAATCCGGCCGCTCGCATGCTGACCGTGCTGGCCAGAAGCGCGAGGTTATTTGAAATGCGATGGTTTATCTCGGCAAGCGAATCGTACGAGCTGGCGAACGCAAGAAAGCCTTCCGGCTGTTTTGCCTCACTATTTTTAGAATAGAGAAACGTTCGGTCGGACATAATTCAGAAGAATTAACAAAGGGTCGAAAAAACGCAATCCGATCAATGGGTAATATTCTAAATTGTAGATGGCGACAGAAACGCTGCATTGTCCTGCAAGTGTGTGGGTCGCGCGATAGCCGTCATTGGCGCAGCGTCCGACGGGAACCAAAAATGAGTAAGTGAGTAATTTCGCATCATCCATGTTAATGACGCCTAGTGCGTCCCCGGCTAAGGAAGAGGTCGGGCCTTCAGGGGGTTGAGTCAGATGAGCGATCTCACGCGCGAACAGCGCCTGCAAATCATGCTAACCGAGCAAGAGCTTGCCGCGATCGACGACTGGCGTTTCGCGCGCCGCATGCCGACCCGGGCTGCCGCCGTGCGCGAGCTGCTCAAGCGCGGCCTCGCTGCCGAGGGCTTCGTGTCGGCCATCGCCGGCGAGAAGTCGCAGAGCTTCGGCGTGGTCGGCAAGCGGAGCGACGGCTCGGGAGACGGCGCCTAGCCCAAGCCGACGTGCTCCAGCCGCCGGGGCCTTCGCGCGATCGGCAAGCCCACGAAACTCAACCGGCGATCCAGCCGGCCGAACGGAGCGAGCTCACGGCCGAGCGGGCAACCGGCGCGACGATCCCGTTGGCGAGGTGAAGCCGCATCGATCGCGCGTCGCCCTCGACGCGGACCACCGCGGTCCGGGCTACCCACCATGACCGGTGCGTGCGCAGCCCGTCCGACTCGACGCGCTCGATCGCGCGGGTCATCGGCATCAGGATCAGGTCCGATCCCGCCTGCCGATGGACCCGCACGTAGTGATCTTCCATCTGCAGCGCGAGCACGTCGCTGCCGAGGACGGTTTCCGCCGGCTCGACGGACAGCGCGGCGCTGTCGGCCCGCATGTTAGACGAGGCGCTGCGCCCGGTAACCAGCGCCAGGACGAGCGTCGCCACCAGTCCGATCGTCGCGGTCTGCGCGAACCACACGGCAAGCGGCAGCTCGCTTCGCGCGAGGTCCGGCCATAGCCAGAACGCGCCGGCCCGGGTGGCCGCCGTCTCGGGAACCGTCGCAATCAGCGCGGCGCCGACAATGAGTGGCCAGCGCTGCCACGAACCGGGCGGAGCGGCAGCCTCGGCCACGCGCAGCGCCGCGCCGTAGAGCAGAACGCCGAGCAGCGTGGCGGCGACCCAATACCCGGCGCGCTTGACCACGCCGTCGTTCATGTAGGTGCCGAACGGGCCCAGCGCCGCGAGCACGAGCCCGGCAGCGACGGCGACACCGACCCACCCGAGCGCGCGCGCAGTCGTCGAGCCGGGGAAGGAGAAGGCGGGCGCGCGGGACGTCATGCCGCGCGTCTTACCAAGCATTGGCGCCCGGGCGATACCCGCTCGCCCGTTCGCGAAACCGTTCGCCGGCTCGCGCAATCGCGCTTTTCCTGCAGGCCGGAGCGCCGCCAGGAGGTGCTGTTGCCCTGAAGGAGTCGATCATGCTGCGCCTTGCCGCCTTTGCCCTGCTTTCCGTCGCCACCGCCCAGGCGGCCTCGGCCCGGTCGCCCGAAGCAGGGTTCGAACAGATCGCCACGACCGACGGAATCGAACTGGGCGTCTGGTATCCCACGTCGGGAACGCCGTCGCTCGCGCCCATCGGGCTCACCTCGCAGACCGTCGTCGTCGGCACCGGGCCGGAGCCCGGGGCCCACCCGCTCGTCGTGATGTCGCACGGCACCGGAGGCGATTTCGCCGGGCACGCCGATACCGCCGTGGCGCTCGCACGCGCCGGGTTCGTCGTTGCCGCGCTGACCCACCCCGGCGACAACTGGCGCGACAACAGTCGCGCGACCCGCGTCGAGGAACGCCCCGCGGCGCTCGGCGTCCTCATCACCTGGATGCTGGCGTCGTGGAGCGGACGCGCGACGATCGATCCCGAACGGATCGGGGCGTTCGGCTTCTCGGCCGGCGGCTTCACCGTGCTGGCGGCAGCGGGAGGGCGCCCCGAGCTGTCGCGCGTTGCCGACTATTGCGCGGGGCATCCGGAGACCTTCGTCTGCACGCTGGTGCGGTCGGCGCCGCTGCGGTCGGCGGAGCCATGGCCCGAGGCGGCGGACGCCCGGATCAAGGCGATCGTCGTGGCCGCGCCTGCCGTGGGATTTGCATTCGATCGGGCCGGTCTCTCGCCGGTACGGGTCCCGGTGCAGCTGTGGCGCGCGGACGACGACCAGATCCTGCCGGCGCCCGACTACGCCGACGCGGTCGCGGCCGCCTTGCCTCGCCCGGCCGAGTTCCATGCAATGCCCGATGCCGGACACTTCGATTTTCTTGCGCCGTGTCGCGACCCGTCGACCGCGCCGGACTTGTGCGGCAGCGCCGCAGGGTTCGACCGCGTAGCGTTCCACGATCGCTTCAACGCCGAGATCGTGCGCTTCTTCAGCGCCGAGCTCGCCGCTCCATAACAGCGTCGCGCAGCGCTAGCGTTCCGCGGATCTCGCCGCCGCGCGCGTTGCAGGAGCGCAAACCGCGCGGGCGGTCGTACCTGATAGCTGAAGGGGGTCTTCAGGCGGCCGGCGGCTTCCCCGGCTCGGCGATCATTCCCAGGCTCAGCCCCGCCGGGATCGCGCTGCGATCCTCCCCTGCCTCGTTGATCGTCGCGCGGCGCATGTCGCGCTTGTGCTGGCGGTAGTCGAACTCGGTGCCGCGGTGGAGCGTGTAGCGGTTGTCCCAGATCAGGATGTCGCCCTGACGCCATGTGTGCGCGTAGACGAAGTGCGGCTGCGTGGCGAAGGCGAGCAGCTCCTGGAGCAGCGCCTTGCTCTCGGCCTCGTCCATGCCGAGGATGCACTGCGTGTGCGCGCCGACGAACAGCGCCTTGCGGCCGTCGGCGGTGGTCCGCACCACCGGGTGCACTGAGCGCATGTAGGGGGCGAGCGGGTTGGTGCTCTCGTCGACCGTGGCGCCGGCCTTGCGCCGGCTGTGGAAGTAGTTGTGCTGCGCCTCGAGCCCGTCGAGCCGGTCCTTCATCGCCTGCGGCAGCGCGTCGTACACCGCGCGCATGTCGATCGTCTCGGTCTCGCCGCGTTCGGGGGTGACGATCACCCCGCGCAGCATCGACCACTTGCTCGGCAGGTCGTTGAACGAGCTGTCGGCGTGGAACAGCTCGTTGCCCTTGGAGATCCGCGCGCGCGGCGACTCCGGATCGAGGATTTCGCCGTGCGAATCGAGGTTCGAGACGTCGTACAGCCCGAACGCCACGCGCCCGCCGTTGTGCGGTCCGGTGCCGGGCAGCTCGAGCGGCCCGAACAGGCGCGCAAAAGCAAGGTGCAGTTCATCGTCGATGTGGCCTTGGCCGCGAATGCACACTACCGCATGCTCGCGCATCAGGTCCTCGACCAGGTCGACCAGCGCGGCGTCGGGCCGCGCGCAGTCGACCCCGATAAGCTCGGCGGCGAACAGCGGATGCAGCGTATTGACCTCGATCCCCATGTCGACAGTCGTCCCCTTTTAAACCATTAGTATGCTAATTATATTGTTACGCGTCTGTGTGCAAGCCCCCAGGCGAGGGCGCGCGTATCGCACAAACGGTGTTAAAGCACTCGCAATTACCGTGTTGGGCACCTAATACAGCGTGGCGATGCACATGGAGTCCGGGCGAGCGCAGGGCAGGCGGGGCGGCTTGTGGCCGTGGTCGCGCAAGGCTGCGCGTTCGGACGCGCACGAATACCTGTCGTACGGTCCGCTCTACGACGAGGACGGCCCCGACGACGAGGGGCCCGGCGATCCCGAGTTCGGCGCCTGGCTCGACGAGCAGCTCGAGACCCGCTTCGGGCCGCCGCCCGATCGGCCCGCCGGGCCGAAGCTGCGCACCCGCTGGTGGTGGATCAAGCGCGGGCTGCTCGGCATGGCGCTCGCGTTCGTGCTGCTGGTCGGCTGGCTGGCGATCACCGCGCCGCTGAACAAGTCGCTGCAGCCGATCGCGCCGCCCCAGCTCACGCTGCTCGCGGCCGACGGCACCCCGATCGCGCGCAACGGCGCGATCGTCGGCGAGCCGGTCAAGGTGTCCGAGCTGCCGCCGCACGTGATCGAGCCGTTCATCGCCATCGAGGACCGCCGGTTCTACGACCACTGGGGCGTCGACCCGCGCGGCGTCGCGCGCGCCTTCTGGTCGAACCTTACCACCGGCCGCACGCAGGGCGGCAGCACGATCACCCAGCAGCTCGCCAAGTTCACCTTTCTGACCCCCGAGCAGAGTATGACGCGCAAGGCGCGCGAGGCGCTGATCGCGTTCTGGCTCGAATCGTGGCTGACCAAGGACGAGATCCTCGAGCGCTACCTGTCGAACGCCTATTTCGGCGACAACGTCTACGGCTTGCGCGCGGCCTCGCTGCACTACTTCTACCGCAAGCCCGAGAACCTCAAGCCCGAGCAGGCCGCGATGCTCGCCGGTCTGCTGCAGGCGCCCTCGCGCCTCGCCCCGACCAACAACCCCGACCTCGCCGAAAAGCGCATGCGGCTGGTGCTGCGCGCGATGGTCGATGTGGGCTACCTCTCGCAAGCCGAGGCGAACGCGTTGCCGACCCCGCGGGTCGACGTGCGGACCAAGAACGATCTGCCCACGGGGACCTATTTCGCCGACTGGGCGCTGCCCGAGGCGCGGCGGCTGACCGGCATGGGTTATGCCAGCCAGACGATCCACACCACGCTCGACTCGCGCCTCCAGGCGGCCGCGCGCCGCGCGGTCGAGCGCGCTCCCCTCGGCGGCGCCCAGGTCGCGCTCGTCGCGATGCGCCCCAACGGCGAGGTCGTGGCGATGATCGGCGGGACCGACTACCAGACCTCGCCGTTCAACCGCGCGACCCAGGCGCGGCGCCAGCCGGGCTCGACCTTCAAGCTGTTCGTCTACCTCGCCGCGCTCGAGCAGGGCTGGTCGCCCGACGACACGATCTCGAACCTGCCGATCGAGCAGGGCTCGTACCGGCCGAAGAACTACGCCGGGACCTATTCCCAGACGATGACGCTGGCCGATGCCTTCGCGCAGTCGAGCAACGTCGCCGCGGTGCGGCTGTTCGGCGAGGTCGGCGACGAGGCGGTGATCGACGTGGCGCGCGAGCTCGGGGTGACCTCGCCGATCGAGGAAGGCGACCCGAGCGTCGCGCTCGGCACCTCGACGATGACGCTGATGCAACTGACCGCCGCCTATGCCGGCGTTGCGGCCAATGCCTATCCGGTCGTGCCGACCGCGTTCGTCGCCGAGGAGCCGGGCTGGATCGCCAGCCTGTGGGACGGCAAGGACAGCCTCGGCGGCAGCGCGCACGAGGACATCGAGCGCCTGCTGCGCGGCGCGGTCAACCGCGGCACCGGCCGCGCGGCGATGCTCAACGCGCCCAACTTCGGCAAGACCGGCACCACGCAGGACCACCGCGACGCGCTGTTCGTCGGCTATGCCGGCGGGCTGGTGGTCGGGGTGTGGGTCGGCAACGACGACAACACCCCGGTCCCGGGGATTACCGGCGGCGGCCTGCCGGCGCGGATCTGGAAGGACTTCATGACCCAGGCGCTCGGCGAACGCCGCGCGACCACGCGGCCGCAGCCGACGACGAGCCCCGACCCCGAGGGCCCGGTGCAGCCGCTTGACGTCCCCGAGCTTGGCGACATCCCGCTCGGCGACGCCAACCTGCGGATCGGCGAGGGCGGGGCAGTGCTCTCGGGCGAGATCGAGGGCGTGCCGGTCGACCTCAGGATCGACCGCAACGGGGTCCAGGTCGAGCCGGGGGCGCGGAACCGGGAGCAGGAGGTTCCTGCCGAGGGGGCGGCTACGCGCTAACCTCCCGGTGTCGGGGAGGATCAATAAACCGCCTCGACGAAGTACAACCCCTCCGCCGGCGCATTGAGCCCCAGCGCCGCGCGATCTCTTGCCGCCAGCGCCTCGCCCACTTGCGCCTCGCGCCACTGCCCGAGCCCGACCAGCGCCAGCGTGCCGACCATCGAGCGCACCTGGTGGTGCAGGAAGCTGCGCGCCGCCGCTTCGATCAGCACCTCCTCCCCCTCACGCCGCACCGCGAGCCGGTCGAGCGTCTTGACCGGGCTTTCCGCCTGGCAATGGGCCGAGCGGAAGGTGGTGAAGTCGTGGTGGCCGACCAGCGCCAGCGCCGCGCGGTCCATCGCCCCGGCGTCGAGCGGGCGCGTCACGAGCCACGCGCGGCCCTTCTCGAGCGTGAGCGGCGCGCGGCGGTTGCGGATGCGGTAGAGGTAGCGCCGCCCGACGCAGGAGAACCGCGCGTGCCAGTCGTCGGGCTTGGCCGCGCAGGCGGTGACCGCGATCGGCTCGGGCCGCAGCCGCGCGTTGAGCGCCTCCATCAGCCGGAACGGGGCTATGTCCTTGGCCACGTCGACATGGCTGACCATCGCCAGCGCGTGCACCCCGCTGTCGGTCCGCCCGGCGCTGTGCATCGTCGCCCGCTCGCCGGTGACCTCGAACACCGCGCGCTCGACCTCCTCCTGCACCGACGGGCCATGATCCTGCCGCTGCAGCCCCATGAACGGGCCGCCGTCGAACTCGAGGGTGAGGGC
>DATDLP010000270.1:0-9319 GCA_036519255.1 Croceibacterium sp. | reverse complement strand
GCGCCCAAGCCGGTGCCCGAAGTCCGGCCAGAGGTGGTTGCATCCAAGCCGGTGGCGGAAGTTCGGTCCGAGGTCATCGCATCCAAACCGGTGCCGGAAGTCCGGTCCGAAGTGATTGCAACCAAGCCGCCCCGGCCCGTGGTAGAAGCCGCTGCGTCGGAGCCGGCGCTCGAGACTCCTGCGCCCAAGCCGCTCGTTCGCAGCATCCACGAAGAGCTCGCCGAGATGCTCGAGCGCGGCGAGACCGAGTACCAGGTAACCAAGACGAAGCAGCCCAAGGCTGCTGCGGTCAAGGCGCCGGCACCGCTGCCGGAGCCGGCTCCCGCCGCGATCGAGGATCATGCCGAGGCCAACCGCCGCGCCGCGTTCACGCTGCGGCTCGATGCCAAGCGCCATCTCAAGCTGCGCCTCGCCAGCACAGTGCGCAACCGCAGCGCGCAACAGCTCGTGACCGAAGCGCTCGACCGCTTCCTCAGAGACATTCCGGAAGTCGAACTGCTGGCTCGCAACATCCAGCACAATGGCCGCAAAAGGGGCTGAAGCCATGAAACGTCGTGCCAACAGCAACCGTATGATCGGCCCCAGGTTCGCCCTGGCCGCCACCACCGCCATGGCCGCCGCCCTGCTGAGCGGCTGCACCACCGCCAGCGCGCCGGCCGCCAACGTCTCCGCCAGCCGCGCCGAGGCGGCGCTCGCCGCGGGCCAGCACAGCCAGGCGATCACCCATGCCGAAGCCGCCGTGCTGGCCGAGCCGCACAACCCCGGCTACCGCGCGACACTCGGCTCGGCCTACCTCGATGCCGGACGCTTCGCCTCCGCCGCGACCTCGTTCGACGATGCGATGAAGCTGGGCGACAACTCGGCGCGCACCGCGCTGAGCCTGTCGCTCGCGCTCACCGGCCAGGGCAAGTACGGCGAGGCCGCCGCGCTGCTCAACGACTGGGAAGGCGAGATCGCCACCGCGGACCTCGGTCTCGCGCTGGCGCTGGCCGCGCAGCCCGATCGCGGCATCCATCTGATGAGCAACGCGATCCGCCAGGGCGACAACACGCCCAAGATGCGGCAGAACCTCGCCTATGCCTATGCGCTCGCGGGCCGTTGGCGCGAGGCGCGGGTGATGACCGAGCAGGACGTGCCGGCCGACCAGGTCAGCGACCGGATCGCCGAATGGGCCGCGATGGCGCAGCCCGAGGCCTGGCAGCGGCGCGTCGCGGCGCTGCTCGACGTTCCCGTCGGCGTGGCCGATGCGGGGCAGCCGAGCCAGCTCGCGCTGGCGAACTCGCCGAGCGTCGAGCAACTCGCCGCCGAAGCCAGCGCCTACGCCGCACCGGTTCAGGCCAGTGCCGGGGGCGAGCTTCCTCCGCTTGCCGCAGCCGAGGCGCCGGCAACCGAGCGCGTCGATCCGTCGGTCGGGCTCGACAGTTACCAGGCACCCGAAGTGCCGGCGGCGAGCTCGTTCCAGCATGCCTTCGTCGAGGCTCCCGCGCCACGCGCGGCTGCGCCGGCGCTGCAGCCGGTCGCTGCGCGGCAGGTCGCGGCGGCATCGCCCGCGGCGGTTGCCGTGCCGCGTGCCGAGGGTTCGCACCTGGTCCAGCTCGGCAGCTTCGCCAGCGAACAGGGCGCACGCCGCGCGTGGGGCATCTACGTCAAGCACTACCCCGAGCTGTCGGGCCACGAGATGGTGATCAGCGAGGCGGTCGTGCGCGGCAAGCACTACTGGCGCGTCTCGGCCGCGGGCTTCGGCCGGCAGACCGCCAGCTCGATGTGCGGGCGCGTGCGTTCGGGCGGCCAGGGCTGCTTCGCCTATGCCTCCGACCGTCCGCTGCCCGGGGCGGTCGACAGCGGCGTGCGGATGGCCCGGCGCGACTGATCTACAGACGAAGCCCTCATCCAACTCCGACTAAGTCACTGCGTGACTAAGTCTCCGTATCCTTCTCCCGCCAGCGGGCGAAGGAGGGCGTTGCGCTAAGGCTCTCTCACCTGGCCGGGCTGCCGCCTATTCGGGCGTCACGACCTTGTCGACGCTTCCTTGCGTCACCGCGTGATACCCGCCGCGGGTCTGCGCGTAGATCCGCCGCGCGATCGGCTGGCCCCACTCGCCCTCGCCCATCAAGGTCTCGAACAGCGGCAACACGAACTTGCGCCGGCCGACGGTGCCGAGGAACTTCTCGGCCACCGGAACCGCCGCGGCGTAGCGGTTCGCCAGCCCGAGCTCGAGCCAGGCGAACAACACTTCGGCATTGCCCGACTGCGACAGGCCCAAGTGAGCGTCGAGCCAGTCGAGCTGCTCGACGCTCAGCTCCTTCGGCAGCTTCGCGATCAGCCGCAACCGTTCGGCGGTGGTCCAGCCGGCCCACAGCTCGGGGTCGATCTGGTGCGCCTCGGGGTATTGCGCCGCCGCCGCATCGACCGCGGCGAAGGCGCTCGGTAGCGGCTGAACCGCGTTCGCCGGGAGGCCCGGCTGATAGACCCACTGGTCGAGCATCAACCGTCGCTCGAGCTCGGCGTCGCCTTTGACCAGGTTCGCGCGCATGTCGGCCAGCATCAGCGCCGAAGTGGCCGGCTGGAAGGCGTGGCCGTCGAACCAGTTGCGCAGCCAGGCGTCGAACCGCTCGCGGCCGGCGATGGTCTCGACGGTGCGCAGGAACAGCGCGCCCTTGTCGTAGACGATGCCGCTCTCGCCGCCCTCGGGCGTCGCCTCGGCCGGCGGCAGATGCAGCGCCGTCACCGGGGCATCCTGGCCTTTCTCAGCGAACACTTCCTCCATCTCGGCGAAGCTCAGCGCCGCCTCCTGGCTCGCGCGGTGCGAGCCGTAGAGCGCTTCCATGATGCGGTTCTCGAAGTAGCTGGTGAAGCCCTCGTTGAGCCACGAATCCGCCCAGTTGGCGTTGGTCACCAGGTTGCCCGACCACGAGTGCGCCAGCTCGTGCGCGACCAGCCCGACGAGGCTGCGATCGCCGGCGATGAAGGTCGGAGTGAGGAACGTCATCACCGGGTTCTCCATCCCCCCGTAGGGGAATGAAGGCGGCAGCACGATCATGTCGTAGCGGCCCCAGCGATAGGGGCCATAGAGCGCCTCGGCCGCGGCGACCATCTTCTCGGTATCGACCAGCTCGCGCGCGGCGGCGTCGAGCATCGACGGCTCGGTCCACACCCCGGTGCGCGGGCCGAGCTCGCGGAAGGCGATGTCGCCGGCGGCGATCGCGATGAGGTAGGGCGGGACCGGCTGGTCCATCCGGAAGCGGTAGGTATGATGCGTCGCATTCAGCGGCGGGACATCCGGCGGCATCCGCTGGCCCGACATGACGACCTTGAGCGGACGCGGCACGCGGATTGCCGCTTCCCAGGTCTGGCGGATGCCGGGGCTGTCCTGCGTCGGGATCCACGTGCGGTTGAGCGTCGGCTGGCCCTGGCTGAGCAGGTACGGATGCTTGCCGCCCGCAGTCTGCTCGGGCGCGAGTCACTGCAGCGCCTCAGCGTCCGGCGCGGTGTATTCGATCGCGATCTTGCGCGTGCCGGCCTGCTCCGCCGGCACGATCGCGATCGCGACCGGGGCGCCCTTGCCCGCGACCGGCTCGCCGACCGTGAACGCGAGCGGCGCGCCGCGCTCGTCGGTGACCTTGGAAATCTGCAGCCCCTGACTGTCGAGCACGACCTTGCTCGCGCCGGCGGCGGCGAGCACGTCGAGCGTGGCGATTCCGCCGACCGACCTGGCTTCGAAGTCGAGCGTCAGGTCGAGCGCGACGTGCGTCACGCGCGCGACCTCGGGCTCGGCGAAAGTCCACGGGTCCTTCGCTTCCTCGCTGGTCAGGATCGGCGAGACGAGGCGCGCCTCGGTCGGCTGCGCCGAGGCCGGCATGGCGGCGAGGGAGGCAAACGCAAGCAGGGCAGCGGCAAGACGCATCGAAGGCTCCGAACGGTGCGGGGAAGTTGCGGCTGTAACGATAGGAAGCTGAACCGCGGTTGTCATCCTCTCCGCAACGGGGAGGATCAGCCTTTCGCGGTCAGGCCGAGGCTTTCGATCGCCGCCAGCGCGCAGGCCTCGTCGTTGTCGCTGGTGTCGCCGGTGACCCCGATCGCGCCGACGATCGTACCCGCTGCGTCGCACACGATCACGCCGCCTGCCGCGGGCACCATTCCGCCCTCGCTCATCGTGTCGACCGCGGCGACGAAGTGCGGCCGCTCCTCGGCCATCTTGCCGATCGCCCGGCTCGACAACCCGAGCGCGAGCGCCCCGCAGGCCTTCCCGCCGGCGAGCTTGACCCGCATGTTGCTGGCGCCGTCCTGCCGCTGGCAGGCGATCAGGTGCCCGCCCGGATCGTGGATCGTGACGGTGAGCGGTTTGAGCGCGAGTTCGGCGCCCTTGGCGAAGGCGGCTTCGATCAGGGCGTTTGCTTGCGAGAGGGTGAGGCGGTGCATGATCAGCGTCGTCACTAGCCCTCCACGTTCGGATAATCGCCGTACGGTAAGAAATAGTCCCGGATGAGTTGTCCGTAAACTGAGTGTGGAAAGTCTTGAAGCGAGCTGTTGGTAATTTCTTCGATTTCGAGATCGCTGTCGTCGTCCATGTGCCCGGCAATCAGACGCTTGACACTATGGGCACTGTGGTGCGTCCCCACCACCGCCACGCGCGTAATTCCTACAAAGTCAGGAGATTTCCCATTCAACGAGGTAACGCCGTCGTAGAATCCTTGCCATTGAGGATTGCTGCGTCCGCCGTCTAAACTCACCTCGTAGAGGTACTTGGTCGATTTCTGCTTTGCCATAGAATCAACTCCACTTCACCTCGGGCGGCAAGCTCATCAGGATCGCGTCGATATTCCCGCCGGTCTTGAGCCCGAACAAGGTTCCGCGGTCGTAGACCAGGTTGAACTCGACGTAGCGCCCGCGCCATTCGAGCTGGGCTTCCTTCTCCTCGGGCGTCCACTCCTGCCCCATCCGCTGACGGACGATCTTCGGGAACGCGTCGAGGAACGCCTCGCCGACGTCGCGGGTGAACGCGAAGTTGCGCTCCCACTCGGCCTCGTCGGCGCATTCCATGTGGTCGTAGAAAATCCCGCCGACCCCGCGCGCGACGTTGCGGTGGGGGATGAAGAAATACTCGTCGGCCCACTTGGCGAAGCGCTCGTAATAGGTCGGGTTGTGCGCCGCGCAGGCCGCGCGGAAGCGCGCGTGGAACGCCTCGGTGTCCTCCTGGTAGGGGATCGGCGGGTTCAAGTCCGCACCACCGCCGAACCACGCCTTGCCGGTGGTCAGGAAGCGCGTGTTCATGTGCACCGCGGGCACGTGCGGGTTGGCCATGTGCGCGACGAGGCTGATGCCGGTGGCGGTGAAGCCGGGGTTGTCCTCGGCGCCGTGGATCGTGCTCGCGAACTCGGGCGAGAAATTGCCCGTAACGGTCGA
This sequence comes from Croceibacterium sp., assembly GCA_036519255.1. Classification (GTDB taxonomy): domain Bacteria; phylum Pseudomonadota; class Alphaproteobacteria; order Sphingomonadales; family Sphingomonadaceae; genus Croceibacterium_A. Next base: position 3,916 of record DATDLP010000270.1, on the reverse strand, counting down.
GACGTTGACCCCGACCTTTTCGAACACCTTGCCCTTCATCACCCCGCGCACGCCGCCGCCGGGATCGTCGTTGCCGGCCTCCTGCCGCTCCCACGGCAGGTAGTCGAACGCCGCGTCGGACCCGGCTTCGCGCTCGATCGCCTCGAACTCGGCGCAGATACGGTCGCGCAGGCTTTCGAACCAGTCGCGGGCGCGGGCGGTGAAGGGGTGCCAGTCGGTCAAGTCAGTCTCCGGGGTTGTCGCGCTCGAGCAGCGGCTGGATCAGCGCGTGGATGTCGTAGCCGTAGATCGCCAGCCCCTCGATATTGGCGTTGTTGATCCGCACGCCCTTGAAGTTCACGTCGTGGAGCGTCGCGCCTTCGAGGTTGACGTTGCGGAACGCGGCGCCGGCAAGGTCGGCGTTGTCGAACTTCGCGCCCGCCATGCCGCAGTCGTGGAACTCGACCCCAGGCATCTGCCGGCCTTCGATACGCTCGCTCATCGCGCGATCTCCTCGAGCTGTTTGCTGGCTCGCCGTTCGGCTCGTCGCATTGACCGCTATCAAGCCACGCCGCTCCCTTGCCAAAGGCCCTCCGGCGGGGCAAGGACAGCCTATGGTTCCCCTTTCGTTCGCCGGCGAGGAGTTTGCGCTGACCAGCGGCCGCGCGCTCTATTGGCCGCGCGAGCGCGCATTGCTGGTGGCCGACCTGCACCTCGAGAAAGCGAGCTTCTACGCCAAGCACGGGCAGCTGCTGCCGCCTTACGACAGCCGCGAGACGTTGGAACGGCTGGCGCTGGCGATCCGCGAAACCGGTGCGCGGCGGGTGTTCACGCTTGGCGACAACTTCCACGATTCGGCCGGCACCGAGCGGCTCGAGCCGCACGCCGCGGGCATGCTCGCGGCGCTGACCCGCGCGACCGACTGGGTGTGGATCACCGGCAACCACGACGCGAGCATGGAGGCGAAATCGGGTGGCGCGCTGGCCGAGGAGCTCGAGATCGCGGGGATCGTGCTGCGCCACCGGGCGCGGGCCGGCGAGTTACGACCCGAGCTCTCGGGCCACTTCCACCCGCGACTGCAAGTCACCGTCCGCGAACGCCACATCCGCCGCCCCTGCGCGGTGGTGAGCAGCAGTGGTGCCGGCGGCGGGCGCATGATCCTCCCGGCGTTCGGCGCACTGACCGGCGGGATGGACGCGGCCGACCCGGCGATCCTCGCTGCGCTCCAGCCGGCGCGGGCGATCGACGCCGTGCTGCCGGCGGGAGGAAAGCTCGCGCGGTTCCCGTTGTGGCGTGCTGCGGCGTGAGCGCAGGAACGGACTTCGGGTCGTTCTCCGTCATCGCGCGATCGCTGAGTCCGGCCGTCGTCATCGCCTGGGTTGCCCTCTCTGCGGTCGTGCTGCTGCTCCCGTCGAAGACGACCGAGTCCGCATCCGCTTTGTGCAGCAGGCGCGTGTTCGGACCCAGTTCCCTCGCGATGACGCTCATCATGGGCACCGCAGTCTGGCATCAGGTGACCGGTGATTACATACCGTTCGCGCGCGCCTGGCCCTCGGCGGTCGCGATGGGCTTCGCCATGTCCCTGCTGCTCGTGGTCATGATGAACCTGCAGGAGAGACCTCCATTCGCGATGTCGCTGCTGGTGCTGGTAGTTGGCAGCATCCCGGGCAGCGTGGGCTTTGCCGGGGTCTTCTTCCTGTTGCCTGTCCCTGTTCGGTGGGAACTCGAACTGTTCGGCCTCTTGTGACCCGGCGCAGGCCGTACAAAGGAGTCAACGCCCCCTAGCGCCTCGGGCACTTACCCACTAAGTAGCGCGCGTCGCGCAACCGATTCAGGAGAGTACCCTATTCCCCGTCCACCCCGGCGCATGCTCGCGCCCCCGGTCAAGTCCGGCCCCCGCTTCGATGACATGATCCAGTCGGACAAGGTCCGCGTGATCGACGAGAACGGCGAAAATCTCGGCGTCATGTACACGAGCGAAGCGATCGAGCAGGCCAACGAGATCGGCCTCAACCTCGTCGAGGTCTCGCCCAACGCCGATCCGCCAGTCTGCAAGTACCTCGATGTCGGCAAGTACCGCTACGAGGCGCAGAAGAAGGCCAACGCCGCGCGCAAGACGCAGAAGACGCAGCAGATCAAAGAGATCAAGATGCGTCCGAACATCGACGATCACGACTATGACGTGAAGATGCGTAGCGTGAAGAAGTTCATCGAGGAAGGCGACAAGGTCAAGATGACCCTGCGCTTCCGCGGCCGCGAGATGGCGCACCAGGAGCTCGGCATGGACGTGCTCAAGCGCGTGCAGGAAGACGTCGCCGAGATCGCCAAGATCGAGGCCTACCCGCGGCTCGAAGGCCGCCAGATGCTGATGGTGCTGGCGCCGAAGTAGCGGCGCCCGCCCTTACTCTCCGATCAAGAATTCCGTCATCCCGGCGCAAGCCGGGACCTCGTGCCGCCGGCTGAAGGCCGCGGCGCGCGCAAACCGCGAGGCCGCGGCTTCCGCCGGGGTGACGAGTGTGGTTTATGCTGCCGCCGGGATCGGGGGAGGCAGCGTCAGTGTCAGCCAAGCGTATCGGCTTCATCGTCGGCCTTCTGGCCTTCCTGCTCACGCGCGTGCTTCCGGCCCCCGCGGGCATGCCCGATTCCGCCTGGCTGGTCGCCGGCCTCGTGGTGTGGATGGCGGCGTGGTGGATGACCGAGGCGGTGCCGCTCACGGCCACCGCGCTCCTCCCGTTCGTCGTGCTGCCACTCGGCGGGGTGGTCGACGCCAACACCGCGGCAGGTTCGTACTACTCGCCCACGATGTTCCTGATCCTCGGCGGCGCATTCCTCGCGCTCGCGGTCGAGCGGACCAACCTGCATTGCCGGCTCGCGATCGGGATCCTCAACGCTATGGGCCGCAAGGGCGGGCCGACGCAGCTGCTTCTCGCGTTCATGTTCGCCACCGCGCTGCTGTCGACCGCGATCTCGAACACCTCGACCGCGCTGATCATGATGCCGATGGCGCTCGCGGTGCTGGGCGCGGGCGGGGTTTCACCCGAGCGCAAGGACGGCCTTTCGGGCGCGCTGCCGATGGGCATCGCCTTTGCCGCCTCGATCGGCGGGCTCGGCATGATCATCGGCTCGCCGACAAACGCGATCGCGGTCGGGCTGCTCGAGGAGACGATCGGCGTCCGTATCAGCTTCGTGCAATGGATGCTCTACGGCATGCCGCTGGTGTTGCTCGGCGTGCCGTTCGCGGCGCTGATCATCGCCAAGGTGCAGAAAGTCGGACAGGACAGGTTCGACGTCGCCGCCGCGCACGCCGCGATCAAGACCCAGCAGGAATGGACCGAGCCCGAGAAGCGGCTGGTGCCGCTGTTCGTGCTCGCGTTCGTGCTGTGGGTCACCCAGCCGCTGACCGAGCAGCTGCTGCCCGACGGCGCGCTGACCGATGGCACGATCGCGGTGTTCGTCGGCCTGCTGCTGTTCGTGGTGCCCGACGGGACCGGCCGCCCGCTGCTGACCTGGCCCGAGGCGAACCGCGCGCCGTGGGATGTGATCATGATGTTCGGCGGCGGGCTCGCGCTCGCCGCGGGCATGACCGCCTCGGGGCTCGCGGCGTGGCTCGGCCAGTCGCTGCTGCCGCTCTCGGCGCTGCCGCTGTGGGTCATCGCGCTGGCGGTGGTGGCGCTGGTGATCCTGATCACCGAGTTCGCCAGCAACGTCGCCACCGCGAGCGGGATCATGCCGGTGGTGGCGAGCCTGACGGTCGCGCTCGGCGCCGACCCGCTGCTGCTCGCGCTGCCCGCGGCGATGGCGGCGAGCTGGGGCTTCATGCTGCCCGCGGGCACGGGGCCCAACGCGATCGCCTGGGCGACCGGGCGGATCGCGATGCCGCGAATGGTGCGCGCCGGGCTGGCGCTCGATATCGTCGGCGCGTTCCTGCTGGTGGGCG
>DATDLP010000269.1:0-6367 GCA_036519255.1 Croceibacterium sp. | reverse complement strand
GAACGCCAAGATCACGAAGTTGATCAACGCGGTGAGGAACGCGCCGTAGCCGATCATTGCCGCGCCCGCTTCCTTGAGCGCCGCGTAGTCGGTGGTCGAGCCGTCGTAGCCTGCGGGCACGCTCAACAGGATGAAATGGTTCGAGAAGTCGGCGCCGCCGAAGATCCAGCCGATCAGCGGCATGATCACGTCTCCAGTCAGCGAGGTGACGATCGCCCCGAACGCGGCGCCGATGATCACCGCCACGGCGAGGTCGAGCACGTTGCCCCGCGCGATGAAGGCCTTGAATTCCTGCAGCATGTCGCACTCCCGAAAGACCCGCAGGATCAGACTGGCAGCCCCGGCGTTCGGCTGCAACAAGGGGACCCGAATAGCCCGCTTCTTGAATGCGCTCTTGCGTGTGCTATCTAGCTAACACAGCGCGGCTTCGACCCCCGCGCGCTGAGGAGGGATACCGATGTCCGTCATTACCTCGCTTCGAACCGCTTTCGTCGCGCTAGCCGCGCTTTCGCTCGCCGCGTGCGGCATCAACTCGGTGCCGGAAAAGGAAGAGGTCGCGAAGGCCAAGTGGGCCGACGTGCAGAGCGCCTACCAGCGCCGCGCGGACCTGATCCCCAATCTCGTGTCCACGGTGCGCGGCGCCGCCGCGTCGGAAACCACGATCCTGACCAATGTCACCGAGGCGCGCTCGCGCGCGACCTCGATCAACGTCACCACCGACGATCTCTCGAATCCCGCGGAATTCCAGAGATTCCAGGATGCGCAGAATCAGCTGACGCAGGCGCTCGGCCAGTTGCGCACGGTGGTCGAGAACTACCCCGAGTTGCAGAGCCAGGCGCGCTTCGCCGATCTGATGACCGCGCTCGAAGGCACCGAGAACCGCATCAACACCGCCCGTGATCGCTACAACGAGGCGGTGCGCGACTATAACACCGAGATTCGCACGTTCCCGTCGGTCATCGGCGCCACGGTGGTCCACGGAGCGGAGCCGATGGTCCCATTCGCCGCGACCGAATCCGCGCAGAGCGCCCCGACAGTCGATCTCGACGCAGTCGGAGCGCCGCCTGCCGCGGCGCCGGCCGCGAACGACAATCCGGCGGAGACCGAAGCCCCCGCGGCGGCCGCGAACTGACCGGCGCCTCGATGCGCTGGCTCCTCGCCTGCCTTGCCCTGCTGGCCGCCCTCGCGGGCGCGCCGGCAGCGGCACAGGACCTCCCGCCGCGGCCCAGCGGGCCGATCTACGACGGCGCGAACATCATCAGCGAGGGTGAGGAGCAACTGCTCGACCGGCAGCTGCAAGACTACAACCGGACCACCGGCCGGGCGATCATCGTCGCCACGGTGCCCTCGCTCGACGGCGAGGAGATCGAGCCTTACGCGCAGCGGCTCGCCGAGACCTGGGACATCGGCGGCAAGGAAAGCGAGAACGGCCTGCTGTTTCTCGTCGCACCCAATGAACGGCGGATGCGGATCCACACCGCCCGCGGGCTGCAGGAACGCATGACCGACATCATGTCGGGCCGGATCATTCGCGACGTCGTCACCCCGAAGTTCAAGGACGGCGACCTCTCGGGCGGGATCGCCGACGGGGTCGAGGCGATCGTCGCGCAGCTGAACATGGACCCGGCGCAGGCCAAGGCGATCGAGGAGGCCGAGCGCGCACGCCGGGCGGAGATGGCGAAGGATGCCGCGCCCGCGATCGCCGGTGTGGTGTTCTGGATCGTCATGATCGTCATTTTCGCCGTGGTCTTCGGCCGCCGCGCGCGTGGCCGGCGCTATCGCGGCAGCGGAGTGGCCGGTGCCGTGGGCGACGTGCTGCTGTGGACCGCGATCAACGCCGCGATGAACAGCGGCAACTCGGGCGGCAGCAGCGGCTGGGGCGGAGGCGGTGGCGGCGGCGGCGGCGGCGGCTTCGGCGGCTTCGGCGGCGGTGGCGGCGGCTTCAACGGCGGCGGCGCGAGCGGGGGCTGGTAGGATGGCGGCATATCTCAGCGAAGCCGATCATGCGCGCGTCTCGGCCGCAGTGGCCGAGGCGGAATCGCGCACCGCGGGCGAGATCGTCACCGTCGTGGCCGACCGCTCGGACGGCTACAGCGACATCGCGCTCGCGTGGTCGGCGATCGTCGCGTTCGCCGCGCTCGTGGTGCTCGCGCTGCTGCCCGATTTCTATCTCGGGCTCGCCGACCGGGTGCTCGATCACTGGGCGCACGAATGGACCCCGCGCGAGATATTCACGCTCGCCGCAGTGGTGGCGATCGCCAAGTTCCTCGGCATGTGGCTGCTGCAGTTGTGGCCGCCGCTCAAGTTCTGGCTGATCCTGCCGCCGATCAAGACCCAGCGCAGCTTCGCCCGCGCGGTGAGCCTGTTCAAGGTCGGCGCCGAGCGGCGCACCCACGGCCGCACCGGCATCCTGATCTACCTGTCGATGCGCGAGCACCGCGCGCAGATCCTCGCCGACGAGGCGATCGCCGCGAAAGTCCCGCCCGAGACCTGGGGCGAGGCGATGGCGGCGATGCTCGCGCATATCAAGGAAGGCCGCTGCGCCGACGGAATGATCGCGGCGGTCGAGAAGGTCGGCCTCGTGCTCGCCGAGCACTTCCCGCGCGCCGAGGACGACGTGAACGAGTTGCCGGACCGGCTGATCGAACTATAGGTCGCGGCGCATGACCGAGCGCCCCCCTTCGACGGGCTCAGGACGGAGCCTCCCGTCCGACGCCGACGCCCCCGAGCAGATCGAATGGACCGGCCGGTTCATCGTCGCCAAACGCCGCGGGCGCTGGGAGTACGCCGGGCGCGCCCGCGGTATTCGGGCTGCGGTGATCCTCGCGGTCGATTCCGGCGACGTGATCCTCATCGAACAATACCGCGTGCCGCTCGGGCGGGTGTGCCTCGAGCTTCCGGCCGGCCTGATCGGCGACGAGACCGAAGGCGAGGACGATCTCGACAGCGCGCGGCGCGAGCTCGAGGAGGAGACCGGCTACGCCGCGGCGCAGTGGGACAACCTCGGCGAATTCTATTCCTCGCCCGGAATGGTGCAGGAAAGCTTCACGCTGCTCAAGGCGACCGGGCTTACCAGGGTGTCGGACGGCGGCGGCACCGAGCATGAGGACATCGTGGTCCACCGCGTGCCGCTCGCACGGATCGCCGAGACGATCGCCGAGCACCGCGCCATGGGGCACGCGATCGACGTGCGGATGCTGATGCTGCTGGGCGCGGCCTTGCTCGAGGACACCGCGCAATGAAGGTGCTGATTCTCGGTGCCGGGGCGATGGGCTGCCTCTACGGCGCAGCGCTGCACCGCGCGGGGGCGGAGGTTGCGTTCGTCGACGTCAACCGGCGGCACGTCGACGCGATCAACGCCCGCGGGCTCGAGCTCAAGACCCGCGCGGGCACCGAGCTGCTGCCGATCCCGGCGCGGCTGCCCGAGCAGATCGACGCGCCGGTCGACCTCGTGGTGGTGTTCACCAAGACCTTCCACACCGACGCCGCGCTGACCGGGATCGCCGCGGCAATCGGGCCGCGGACCTGGCTGCTCAGCCTGCAGAACGGGCTCGGCAACGACCGGCGGCTGGCGGCGCACGCTTCCGAAGACCGCATCCTCGTCGGCTCGAGCTCGCTGCCGTCCGACCTGGTTGGTCCGGGCAAGGTGCGCAGCCATGGCGAGGGCGGATCGAAGCTCTATCCGGCGTTCGGCGGCGATCCGGCGTTTGCAGGTGAAATCTGCGAGCTGCTCACCCGCGGCGGCCTCCCCGCCACGCTCGAGCCCCAGATCCACGGCGCGATCTGGTCGAAGGCGATCTTCAACGCGGCGATGAACCCGCTGTGCGCGCTGACCCGGCGCACGCCGGGGTTCCTCCACTCGCACGAGGAAAGCCGCGCGCTGATCCGTGCGCTGGTCGACGAAGGCGTTGCAGTGGCCGACGCCAGCGGAATCGCAATCCCGGCGCAGCCGATCCACGACCTCACCCACGTCTCGATGACCGACCACGCCGACCACGAGGCCTCGATGCTGCAGGACGTCAAGGCCGGCCGCCGCACCGAAGTCGACGCGATCAATGGCGCGATCGTCGAGGCGGCGCGCACGGCCGGAGTAGCTGCGCCGCTGACTGAAACGCTGTGGCGCCTGGTCAAGCTCGAGGAAGCCAAGCTGGCGGAAGGCTGATTGGCGCGGGCATATTTTGTCCACCCTTTCCTTTTACCCTTTCAACCCATAGCAGGCCGCAAAACGGACTCTCGGGAAAGGGTTGCCGCCATGGCGCAGAACAACACCATCACCTTCTACGACCTCGCGCTGTCGACCGGCGCGACGATCAGTCCGTTCGTCTGGGCCACCAAGTACGCGCTCAAGCACAAGGGCTTCGACCTCGAGGTGATCCCCGGCGGGTTCACCAGGATCCCCGAGCGCACCGGCGGCATGACCGAGCGGCTCCCGGCGATCGTCGACGACGGCAAATGGGTGCTCGATTCCTGGGGCATCGTCGAATACCTCGACGAGACCTACCCCGACCGGCCGATGCTGATCCCGCACCCGAGCGTGGCGGCGATGACCCGCGCGCTCGACGCCTGGTTCTGGGGCGCCGCGACCGGGCCGTGGATGCGCTGCAACTGCGTCAACTACCGCGACCTCGCCAACCCCGAGGACCACGAATACATCACCTATTCGCGCGAGAAGATGCTCGGCAAGACGCTCGAGGAAATGCAGGACGGCTGGGAAGACCGGCTCGCGGGCATCTCGGCCTCGCTCGAGCCGCTGCGCATCGCGCTGCGCGAGACCAGGTACCTCGGCGGCGACACGCCGAACTACGCCGACTACCGCCTCCTCGGCTCGATCCTGTTCACCGCCTCTGTGTGCCGCACCTCGCCGGTGCTGGCGGCCGACGACCCGCTGCGGCCGTGGATCGACAGCCTGCTCGACATGTACGGCGGGCTCGGCCGCCATCCGGGGCTGTTCGACCTGTTCGGCCTCGAGCAGCGCGAGGGCGATCCGCCGCTGTTCATGCCCGCGGGCATGGGCGGGATCCACAAGCGCAACACCGGGCCGGACTCGACCCGGGTGGAAACGCAGCGGATCACCGAAGGCATGGCGAAAGCCTGACCGGAGTGGAACCGCTCAAAGTCCTTGTCACGCGGCGCTGGCCGTCGGTCGTCGAACGCGCACTACAGGAGCGGTTCAGGGTCACCTTCAGCACGACGGACCAGCCGCTCACCGCAGACGAACTGACGTGGGCGATGGACGAATACGACGTCCTCTGCCCGACCGTGTCGGACAGGATCGACGCCGCGGTGATCGGCGGCGGCCGCCGCGTGCGGCTGATCGCCAACTATGGCGTCGGCTTCGACCACATCGACCTCGCTGCCGCCAAAGCCCGCGACATCGCGGTGACCAACACCCCCGGCGTGCTGACCGACGCCACCGCCGACATCGCGCTGACGCTGCTGCTGATGGCCGCGCGCCGCGCCGGCGAAGGCGAGCGCGAGCTGCGCGACGGGCGCTGGAGCGGCTGGCGGCCGACGCACCTCGTCGGCTCGGCGCTCAAGGGCAAGGTGCTGGGTCTCGTCGGCATGGGCCGCATCGCGATCGCCACCGCGCGCCGGGCGCATCACGGTTTCGGCATGAAGATCGCCTACTACGGCCGGCGCGAGTGCGATCCGGCTGACGCGGCGGAGTTGCAGGCCCAGTTCTACCCCTCGCTGCACACGCTGCTGCGGGTGTCGGACTTCGTCTCGCTGCACGTCCTGGGTGGCGCGGCGACCGCCAACCTGATCGACGCCGAAGCGATCGCGCAGATGAAGCCGAGCGCCTACCTGATCAATACCGCGCGCGGCGGGATCGTCGACCACGACGCGCTGGCCGAGGCGCTCGACAGCGGGCGCCTCGCCGGAGCGGGACTCGACGTCTATCCGCACGAGCCGCAGGTACCGCAGGCACTGCTCGGGCTCGAGAACGTCGTGCTGCTGCCGCACCTCGGCAGCGCCAATGCAGAGACCCGCATCGCGATGGGCATGAAGGCGCTGGCCAACGTGGAGGCGTTCGCCAGTGGCGCGCCGCTGCCCGACCGGATCGCATGAGCACCGCGATCAGCAAGCTGATCGCCGACAACGGCCTGCCGGACGACTACCGCGAAGTGGTCGAGCGGCACTGGCGGCCGCTGGCCGACAGGATCGCCGATATGTGGTGCGACAAGAGCCCGCTGGTTATCGGCATCAACGGAGCGCAGGGCTCGGGCAAGAGCACGCTGTGCGGGTTTCTCGAGGCGCTGCTCGTCGAGCATAACCTGCGCACGGTCACGCTGTCGCTCGACGACCTCTACCTGACCCGCGCCGAGCGGCTCGAGCTGGCGGCGCACCTGCATCCGCTGTTCGCCAC
>DATDLP010000268.1:0-14422 GCA_036519255.1 Croceibacterium sp. | reverse complement strand
GGCCAGCGCCGCGCCGGGCGCAATCGTCTGCAATTCGGCCAGCCGGGCGCGGAAGTTCGCCAGCTCGCGGCCCGACAGCTGCGCGCGGGTGACGAACTGCACGCTCGACGGGTTCACCGTCGCGCCGTTGCGGTACATCTCGTAATGCAGGTGCGGGCCGGTCGAGAGCCCGGTCGAGCCGACGTAACCGATCACCTGGCCGCGCCGCACCCGCTCCCCGCTCGACACTGCGATGCGGCTCATGTGGGCATAGCCGGTGCCGAGCCCGCTGCCGTGCGACAGCTTGACGTAGTTGCCGTGCCCGCCGTGGCGCCCGGCGAACGAGACGGTGCCGTCGGTGACCGCGTAGATCGGGCTGCCGTAGCTGGCCTTGAAATCGATCCCGGCGTGCATCCGGCGGTAGCCGAGGATCGGGTGGCGGCGCGAACCGTAGCCCGAGGTCATGCGGCCCGGGACCGGGGCGAGCAGGCCGGTACGGCTCTCGCCGACGCCCGAGGCCTCGTAGAACCGGCCGTCGCCTCCCCAGCGCATCAGCTGCTTGCGCGGTTTTCCTTCGCGCAGCAGGCCGGCATAGAGCAGCTTGCCCGCCTCGACCTCGCCGGTCGCAGCGCGCTTGTACTCGACGATCAGATCGAACTCGTCGCCGCTGGCGATCGCGCTGTCGAGATCGACCTCAGCGCCGAGCGCGCGCAAGTATTGCTGCACTGAGCTGGCCGGAGCGCCGGCGGCGCGCGCCGCGCGGTACAGGCTCTGCCCGACCACGCCGCGGATGCGCAGCGGGGTCTCGTCGACCTTGATCGGCCGCGGATCGAGCGCCAGGCGCCCGCCACGCCGCTCGACCGCGAGCTGCAGATCGAACCGGGCGCGGAACGACAGCGCCTCGACCGGGCGGCTGGCGCCCGGCGCGGGGCGGCGGCCGAGCGTGATGTCGACGGTGGTGCCCGAGGCGATCTCGCTCAGCGGCACCGCACCGGCGACCATCTGGGCGATCAGGTCCGCCTCGGCCCCGCCCACACCGGCGCGCTCGAGCATGCGCCCGAAGCTGTCGCCGCTGGCGAGCGTCGCCTCGAGATCGAGCCGCGGGCGTTCGGGCACGCTCTTGAGCGGAATCACCTTGTCGGTCGCGCCCATGCGCCGGCCGCTGTCGGCCCCGAGCGCGAGCGGCATGATCATCTGGCTGCGGAACTCGTCGCGCACCGGGTCGTCGATCGTCATCACCGGCGCGGCTTCGAGCGGGGCGAAGTCGGGCCAGCCGGCGAGCGCGAGTGCGGACAGGCCGAGCAGGGTGCCGGCACCGCGCAGCCAGCGGCGCGAGCCGATGTCTTCAGCGAGGTCGGGCACCAGGTCGGCTTCGGCAAAGCGCTCGGACACCCGGCGGCGCCACGCGGCATAGCGCTCGGCGAAGCTCGGACCGGGAATCGGGCCGGGCGCCGGCTGCGCGATCTGTGCGTGCGAGAGCTGCACGGAGAGGACTGCTCCTCCACCCACGTCCAACCCGTCGTTCGCTCGATCCTTGAACAAATGCGCCCTCCGCCTGGTGCGCGACTGTCCCTGCCGATCCATGCAGGGACAGCGCGACCCGATCCCGTCCGGCCATGTGCCGAAAAGCTCTGCCCCCATAAAGTTAATTTCCGCTAAATCACGGCAGGGCGAGTCCGCGTCGCGGCGAGCCGTGCGCTTTTCCGGAACCCTTTGATTCTGCCCGCGCCGGCTTGCGTGGCACGCGCGGGCCAGCCACATTGCCGGCATTGTGATTGCTTCCCGCACCGACGGCCGGCTGCGCGCCGTGCTCGGCCCGACCAACACCGGCAAGACCCACCTCGCGATCGAGCGGCTGTGCGGCCACTCGAGCGGGGCGATCGGCTTCCCGCTGCGGCTGCTCGCGCGCGAGGTCTACGACCGGGTGCGGGCGATCAAGGGCGACAAGCAGGTGGCGCTGATCACCGGCGAGGAGCGGATCGAGCCGCCGCAGGCGCGCTATTTCCTGTGCACCGCGGAGGCGATGCCGCGCGATGGCGGCGGCCTCGCGTTCGTCGCGCTCGACGAGGCGCAGCTCGCGGCGGACCGCGAGCGCGGGCATATCTTCACCGATAGGCTGCTCCATGCGCGCGGCCGGGAGGAGACGATGCTGCTCGGCGCGGCGACGCTCGAGCCGGTGGTCAAGGCCCTGCTCCCGGGCATCGAGATCGAGCAGCGGCCGCGGTTCTCGACGCTGACGCATGCCGGCGCGAAGAAGCTCAGCCGGCTGCCGCCGCGCTCGGCGGTGGTCGCGTTCTCGGTCGAGCAGGTCTACGCGGTGGCCGAGATGCTGCGCCGGTTCCGCGGCGGCGCGGCGGTGGTGATGGGCGCGCTGAGCCCCGAGACGCGCAACCGCCAGGTGGCATTGTTCCAGTCGGGCGAGGTCGACTACATCGTCGCGACCGACGCGATCGGCATGGGGCTCAATCTCGACGTGACGCATGTCGCGTTCGCTTCGCTGAGCAAGTTCGACGGGGTGCGCCAGCGGCGGCTGACCCCGGCCGAGATGGCGCAGATCGCCGGGCGCGCGGGTCGGCACCAGCAGGACGGCACGTTCGGCACGCTGGCCGGCGGCCAAGGAAATTCCGGGCGCGACGACGCGCTCGAGTTCACCGACGACGAGGTCTACGCGATCGAGGAGCATCGCTTCGCCCCGCTGACCAAGCTCTACTGGCGCGAGGCGGAGCCGCGGTTCGACAGCCTCGCGACGCTGCTCGGCGACCTCGAGGCGCGGCCCGATATTCCGCAGCTCGCGCCGGCGCCCGAGGCGATCGACCTCGCCGTGCTCAAGCGGCTGGCCGAGGATCCGGGCGCAACGGGCGGCGTCACGACGCCAGATCTGGTGCGCCGCTTCTGGGAGGTGTGCCAGCTGCCCGACTTCCGGCAGCAGGGCCCTGACATGCACGCGCGGTTCGTCGCGCGGCTGTGGCAGGACTTGCGCGACGGGCACCTTGGCGCCGATTACGTCGCCGCGCGGATCGGCGAGCTTGGGCGGACCGAGGGCGATATCGACACGCTGCAGGGGCGGATCGCGGCGATCCGCAGCTGGGCGTACATCTGCCCGCGGCCCGACTGGGTGCTGGCGCGTGACGAAATGGCGGCGCGCGCGCGTGCCGCCGAAGCGCGGCTGTCGGATGCGTTGCACCAGCGGCTGACCGAGCGTTTCGTGAACAGGAGGACTGCGGTACTGATGCGGACGATGGGGAAGGATGCGGGATTGTTGCGCGTAGCGCTCGACGAAAAGGGACGGGTCACGGTCGAGGACCAGCCGATCGGGCATCTCGAGGGCTTTCGCTTCGTGGTCGACGCCGACGCGAGCCACGAGGACCGCAAGCTGATGCTCGCCGCCGCCGAGAAGCACCTGCCGCAGCTGCTCGCGCTCAAGGCCCAGGCGCTGGTGCGCGACGAGATCGGAGAGCTGACGATCGAGCAGGGCGAGGTGCGGCGCGAGAACCGCACGGTCGCGCGGCTCGAGCGCGGCAAGTCGCCCGCGCGGCCGCGGCTCGTGCTGGCGAAGGAACTCGGGATCATGGAGCCCGCGCACAAGGCACGGCTGAGCGAAGCGCTCGAGCTGTGGCTCGAGGGCGAGCTCGCCCCGCTCGCGCCGCTGCGCGCGCTCGAGGAGGCCGCGCGCGATCCGGCGGCCGGGAGCGAGGTCCGCGCGCTGCTGCTGACGCTGGCCGACGGCAACGGCACGATCGCCCGCGAGCAGGCCGGCCTGGCGCAAGTGCCCAAGGAGAAGCGGCCGTTCCTGCGCCGACTCGGCGTCACGATCGGCTCGCTCGACGTGTTCGCGCCCGCACTGCTCAAGCCGGCGCCGCGACAGCTGTTGCACGCGATCGGTGCGGACCGGCGCGCGCTCAATCCGGGAATGCAGGCGGTGATCGCCGGCAGCCGCGATCTTCCCGCGGGCTACCGCCGCGCCGGCGGGCAGGCGATTCGGGTCGACATGGCCGAGAAGCTGTTCCGCGCCGCGCACGAGCAGCGCGCAAAAGCGGCGGGCCCAAGCGCGTCCAAGGGCTTCACGGTCGATCCTGCGCTCGCCACCTCGATGGGCCTGCTGCCCGACAACTTCCGCCACCTGATGCGTGACGCAGGGTTCCGCGGCAACGAACCGCGCCCGCTGGGCGAAGGCGTGTTCGGCCCGCCGGCTCCGGCGCGATGGAGTTGGCGCCCGCCGCGTAAGGACCGCCTGCCCGAGCGCAGTGAACCCGCGCCGGTGCGCGAAGGCAGCGCGTTCGCTGCGCTGGCCGACCTGGTTCGCTAAAACCAGTGCGAACAGCCCGGTGAGACTCGATCGGCTGCTGTTCACGCTGCGCTTCTCGAAAAGCCGCACGCTGGCGCAACGCTGGATCGCCGAGGGCCACATCCGCCGCAACGGCGAGCGCGTGATGCGGCAGGACTTGGCCGTAGCCGTGGGCGACGTGCTGACGCTGCCGCTGGCGCGCGAGGTTCTGGTGATCGAGCTGCTCGACCTGCCGGCGCGGCGCGGCCCGGCGAGCGAGGCGCGCGCGTGCTATCGCCGGCTTGACGCTGGGGGCGCAAAGCGCATAGCGGGCGGCGAGGCGCCTGCGGCGCAGCGGGAAGCAAAAGGGGAAGCCCAGCAATGACCTATGTCGTCACCGACGCTTGCATCAAGTGCAAGTACACCGACTGCGTCGAGGTCTGCCCGGTCGACTGCTTCTACGAAGGCGAGACGATGCTCGTGATCAACCCGAGCGAATGCATCGACTGCGGTGTGTGCGAGCCCGAGTGCCCGGCCGAGGCGATCCTGCCCGACACCGAAGGCGGGCTCGAGCAGTGGCTCGAACTCAACGCCAAGTTCTCGGCCGAATGGCCCAACATCACCGAGAAGAAGGACCCGCCGGCCGACGCCGACGAGTTCAAGGGCGTCGACGGCAAGTACGACCAGTACTTCACCCCGGAGCCCGGCGAAGGCGACTGATTCGCCGCCGAATAATCGCGGGAATTGCGCGCCTCTGCCCGTGAAATGGGCAGGGGTGGCATTTTTGTTGCGAATCTGCTATATACCCGGTCCGACTGCTTCGTTTCCTCCGAGGAGCAGCCGGTTAAGGAAGGCAGGACCCCGCACCAGCGTCATGAAAAGGGCAAGCAAGGCCGCCGACGGGTCGTGCGGTCTCGATATTGCTGACGCTCGATTCTCGCAAGGTCCTGCCGTGTGAAAGGACAATAAATGGCTGTGAATGCCCCCGCCTTCGATGTCGGCGATTACGTGGTCTATCCCAAGCACGGCGTGGGCCGTGTGGTCGAGCTGCAGAGCGAGGAAATCGCCGGAATGAAGCTCGAGCTCTATGTGCTGCGCTTCGAGAAGGAGCGTATGACGCTGCGCGTTCCGGTCAACAAGGTCGAGGCGATCGGCATGCGCAAGCTGTCGAGCGACAAGACGCTCAAGGAAGCGATGCAGACGCTGACCGGCAAGCCCAAGGTCAAGCGCACGATGTGGTCGCGCCGGGCCCAGGAGTACGAGGCCAAGATCAACTCGGGTGACCTGGTGTCGATCGCCGAGGTGACCCGCGACCTGTTCCGCCCTGAGGACCAGCCCGAGCAGAGCTATTCCGAGCGGCAGATCTTCGAAGCCGCCTCGAGCCGCCTCGCACGCGAGCTCGCCGCGATGGAGAAGACCGACGAACCCGCCGCGCTCAACAAGATCCTCGACGTGCTGCGCAAGCACGCGCCGCAGTACTACGAAAGCACGACCGAAGACGCCTGAACGCGGTCTGAGCGCGCCCAGCGTGCGATGAAAGGGCCGTCCGGGGCAACCCGGGCGGCCCTTTCGCATCTTGCGATATATCGCCGAACTTCTTAAACCCATCGACGAGGGCGATTGAACAGCGCCGCGTCGCTCTGTATTATGACGGTAACACACGTTGCCAAGGGAGAGTCGCCATGCGTCTCGATGAGCTGTTCAGAAATCTCGGCCAGATTGCCGGCACGATCGGCGTGCAGATGCGCGAGGCGTGCGAAGGGGTCCCGCTCGAAGAGCTCGACCTGACGGGGCCGCCGCCGCGTCAGGTCGCGCTGTGCGGCCCGGCGCGCGTCGTGCTGAGCGAAGGCGAGGTGTTCCGGATCGACGTCGAAGCCGGTCCGGCCAGCGACGAGGTGCGCTTCGCGCTCGGCGAGGAGCGGCTGCGCATCGCCGGCGGCAATGGCGACACGGTCGTGCGCGTGACGCTGCCGGCGCCGGGCAAGCTCTCGGTGGCGGGCTCCGGCCGGATGACCGCCGAGAAGCTCGCGCCCGACGGCGAAGTCTCGATCGCCGGCTCGGGCCGGCTCGAGCTGGCGTCGGTCGAAGGCGGCAAGCTGGCGGTGAGCATCGCCGGCAGCGGGCGGCTGTTCGCCGACGGGCGGGCCGACGAGTTCGCGCTGTCGATCGCCGGCAGCGGCAGCTGCGACGCCGAGGGTCTCACGGTCGACAAGGCCGCGGTGCACATCGCCGGCTCGGGCGACGCGATCTTCGCCTGCAACGGCGAGGTGGCGGCGCACCTGATGGGCTCTGGCAACGTGATCGTGCGCGGCTCGGCGCGCTGCAGCGTGCATTCGGTCGGCTCGGGCACCGTAACTTGCGAACGCGAGCGGGAGGCCGCCGATTAACACCGGACGCGTGACCCCAGCCGAACCCGAAACCTGCGCGGCCGGGTCCGCGGCGGGTTGGTATGACTCGACCGCTCGTGGCAGGTCGGACGCATGAGGAGCCTGGAACCCGCTCGCCCCCGGTTGCGGAAGCGCGAGATCGCGTTCGCGGTCGCGATGGGCGCGCTAGCCGCGGGCGGGGCGGCGCTGGTCGTCGGCTCCGACTTCGAGGCGGGCGAAGGACCTGCCGCGTTCACGGGTCCGAGCGAGAAGAGCTATACGCTCGGCGGCTTCGAAGCGATTTCGACCAGCGGGCCGCAGGACGTCCAGGTGACGCTCGGCGACAGGTTCGAAGTTCGGGCGGAAGGGTCGCCCATGGCGCTCGCGCAGCTCGAGCCGTTCATCCTCGACGGCAAGCTGACGATCGCGCCCAAGGAAGGGTTCAACTGGGGCAACTGGCGCAGCCTGTCGGGCGCGACGTTCTACGTCACGCTGCCCAAGCTCGAGACCGTCGCGGTCGCCGGCTCGGGCAACGTCAGAATCGACCGGATCGAGGGCGAGAGCTTCGAGGGCACGATCGCCGGAAGCGGCGAGCTTTCGATTGCCACGATGCAGGTCGACGAGGCGGATTTCCGCATCGGCGGATCGGGTAACGTGGTCGCCGCCGGTACCGCGCGCGAGACCCGCGTGTCGATCGGCGGATCGGGTGAGGTGCGCGGCGGCGGACTGCGCAGCCAGACGGCCTCGGTGTCGATCGGCGGCTCGGGCGACGTCGAGCTGACCGTCGAGGACGAAGCCGACGTCTCGATTGCGGGCAGCGGTGACGTGGCGATCAGCGGACCCGGCCGGTGCTCGGTGACGCGCTTCCGAGGCGGCAACGTGCGCTGTACCGGCGGTGGCGGAACCGACGACTAGCCGATGAGCCCACCGGCATCCGGACGGCCGCGGCTGAGGAAGCGCGAGGTCCTCTTCGCCGTCGCCGCGGGGGTGCTCGCCGCGGGCGCCGCGGCGCTGATTCTCGACAACGACGATGAGGGGCCGACGATCGCGGTCACCGCGGAGGACTCGGGCACGCGGACTTACGAGCTCGCGCCGTTCGCGCAGCTCGCCACGTTCGGCGCGCACGACGTGGTGATCGAATATGGCGAGACGCAGTCGGTCCGCGCCGAGGGCCCGGCCAATGCGCTCGCCGGGATCGAAGCGGCGGTCAGGGACGGCCGGCTGACGATCCGGCCGAACGGTATCCCGCAATTCAGCGACTGGGGCGGCTTCGGCGAGGTGACCTATTACGTCACGCTGCCCCGGCTGGAGTCGGTCACGCTCAGCGGACCCGGGGACGTCAGCATCGACCGGATCGAGGGCGAAAGCTTCTCGGGGTCGGTGCGGGGGCCCGGCGAGCTGACGATCGAGGCGCTGCAGGTCGACGACGCTGAGTTCGCGGTGCGCGGCCCGGGCCAGATCGCCGCCGCCGGCACCGCCGGCAAGACGCGCGTGACGATCGAGGGCCCCGGCGAGGTCGATGCCGAAGAGCTCACGTCCGCGACCGCGATGGTCACGGTTTCCGGGCCGGGCGAGCTCGAGCTCACGGTCGACGACGACGCGCAAGTCTCGGTCACCGGCGGCGGCAACGTCGACATCGCCGGGACCGCGAGCTGCACCGTCTCGCGCGCCGGCACCGGCAACGTCCGTTGCGGCGAGGGCGACTAGCTCCTTTCGATTACATCTGTAGTTGACTACGATTGTAGTCGTTCTTATGTCGAGCGCTCGGGACGTCCCAAGGGAGTTACGGGCATGAGCAAGCTTTTGACGATGGCATCGGCCGCGACGCTGGCCGCGCTTGGCGCCTCGGTCGGGGCCGCGCAGGACGGCGAGGCTACGGCGGGACTGCGCAGCTACGACCTGGCCGGGTTCGAGGAAATCTCGGTGGTCGGGCCGCATCGCGTGGTGGTCACGGTCGGACCCGCGTTCTCGGTTCGCGCCGAGGGGCCGGAGCAGACGCTGGCCGACACGACGGTCGAGGTCGACGACGGCCGGCTCGAGATCCATCCGGCCGACGACGACCGGTGGGAGCGCCGCTGCGGCGATCGTGACGACGACGGCGACGACACCCGCTGGCGCTGGCGCTGCTGGGACGACTACCAGCCCGCCACGTTCTACGTGACCCTGCCGCGGGTCGACGCGGTGGCTCTCGTCGGCGGGGGCGACATGCGGATCGACCGCGTCGAAGGCGAAGCGTTCTCCGCCTCGCTCGCCGGATCGGGCGAGCTCGACGTCGCGACGCTGCGGGTCGACGACGCCAGGTTCTCGATCGCAGGATCGGGCGACCTCGTCGCGCGCGGCAGCGCGCGGACCTCGCGGGTCTCGATCGCCGGCTCGGGCAACCTCCAGGGGCGCGAGGTGACGAGCGAGAACGCCTCGATCTCGATCGCCGGCTCGGGCGACGTGGCGCTGACCGTGCAGGACGCCGCGCGCGTGTCGATCGTCGGCAGCGGCGACGTGCAGATCGCCGGTCCGGCGCGCTGCTCGGTCTCGCGCTTCGGCGGCGGACGGGTGCGCTGCGGCGGCGAGGACGTTTCCAGCTAGTTCACGCGCGCGCAATCCTGCCGTACCTAGAGGCCCGAGCCGAGGAGTACGGCAGATGGGCCAAGCGATACGAGTGATTGTCATCGGGACCGCAGCTTTCGCGCTGCAGGGCTGCCTGGCGAAGACGGCGATCGACGTGGCCACTCTGCCGGTCAAGGTGGCGAGCTCGGGCGTCGATCTCGCCACCACCAGCCAGGCCGAGGCCGACCAGAAGCGCGGCCGCGAGATCCGCCGGCGCGAGGAGCAGCTCGGCCGTCTGCAGCGCGACTACGAGAAGCAGATCGACCGCTGCGGCAAGGGCGACCGCCGGGCCTGCGACCAGGCGCGCGAGAGCTACGCCGAGATCCAGGTGCTGCTGCCCTCGATCCCGGTCGAAGCCGAGGGTAGCTAGGCCGCAGCCCGCTTCAGCCGGTCGTTGATCGCCGCGCCGATGCCCTCGGCGGGAATCGGCGCGACCGCGATGCGCGGCTTGGGCGACGCCGCGGCCTCGTGCAGGCAGGCGTAGAGGCGCGCCGCGGCGAGCGCGAGGTCGCCGCCGTCCGATAGCGTGCACTCGCCCGCCACCGCGCCGAACCCGATCAGGAATTCGTCCGCCGCCGCCTCGCGCGCGTCGAGCCGCACCGGCTTGCCCGGCGAGTAGTGCCGCGCGAGCTGGCCGGGCGCCTCGATCCGCGCGTCCTCGAGCGGCCGGGACGGCCCGAGCTGCGCGGCGAGTTCGTCCTCGGCGATCGGGCCGGGGCGCAGCAGTTGCCAGGCGCCGTCGGCGCGCAACGCCACGATCGTCGATTCGACCCCGCGCGCGCAGGGCCCCCCGTCGAGGATCGCGTCGACCGCGCCCCCGAGCGACTCGGCGACGTGATCGGGCGCGGTCGGGCTGATCCCGCCGCTGCGATTGGCCGACGGCGCGGCGAGCGGCAGCGCCAGCTCGCGCAGCAGGCTCTGCAGCGCCGGGTGATCGGGCATGCGCAGCGCCACGGTCGGCAGCCCGGCGGTCACCGCGGGCACGACCCGGTCGCGCGCGCGCAACGGCAGCACCAGCGTGAGCGGGCCCGGCCAGTAGCGCGCGGCGAGACTTTCGGCCCGTTCGTCGAGCTCGGCCAGCTCGCGCGCCATCGCCAGCGAGGCGACATGCACGATCAGCGGGTTGAAATCGGGCCGGCCCTTGGCGCGGAAGATCGCCGCGACTGCCGCCTCGGCGTCGGCGCGCGCGGCGAGGCCGTAGACGGTCTCGGTCGGAATCGCGACCAGCCGGCCGGCGCGCAGCAGCGCGGCCGCGCGCGCGATCCCCGCTGCGTCCGCGGCGAGCCGTTCGGGAGCGTTGCCGTGCATCAGGCGCCGCTACAGCGCCTGCCGGGCCAAGCCAAGCCGCGCGCTAATCCGGCGGCGTGCCCGGCACGTGGAAGGTTCCCGCGGCGGGCGGCACGATCGCCACCTCGCGCGGTGCGGCAAGCTGCGGGATCCAGGCGTAAGGCAGGCGATAGGCGCGATAGACTGCGTTGGTCTTGCGCCCGGCCTCGCCCGGCGGGTTCATGTACTCCCAGACGATTGCCTTTCCCGCGGTCACCTCGAACACCCGCCCCGGCGCGCCTTCGGTGATCAGCGTGTTGCCGTTGGCCAGCCGCTGCGCGGCGCTGATGTTGGTGCTGAAGAAGTTCGCCGCAAAGTACGACCAGACCAGCGCGAGGCTCACCGGGTCGATCTCAAGCACGCGCGAGGTGGCGCGCTGGTAGATCGAATTTCCCTGCGGCGAGATCGGGCTCGGGTCGCCCATGCCCGAGGCGCCGCCGTTGTCGAACAACAGCAGGTTGCCCGCACCGGGCAGCCCCGGCGGGATCAGATGCGCGTCGTGCTGGCCGATCACCTGGCCGAGCGCGCGCTGCTCCGAGGTCGTGCTGAAGTCGGGCCCGATGCGCCAGACGATCGAACCGTCGCGCGCGACGATTGCGACCAGGCTCGCCGAGCGGCTGCTGACGATCACGTTGTCCGGGTGGAACCGCGCATCGCCCGCCGCGTGCCACTTGTTCGGCCCGAGATAACGCGCCGAGTTCAGATGCAGCCAGTCGTACCCGTCGCGCGTGCCCAGCCGCGCGATCGCGGCGCGCGCGGGCGAGCTGAAGCCGAGCTCGCCGACATGGTCGGCCGCGCGCCAGTCCCAGGTCACCGTTCCGCCGGCGTCGATCTCGATCAGCCGGTCGTCCTCGAGCAGCACGTTGGCCACCGCCGGGTCTGTGTGGCTGGTGTGCGCCAGCAGCAGTGTCTTGCCGCCAGCGGGCTCTGGCGTGACCTCGGGCGAATAGTAGCCGCCCGGCCAGCCGGCGAGCTGCCAGTCGTGGTGCTGACGCGCGCTCCATTGCCGCCGTCCGTCGAGCTCGATCTCCTCCGCCCGGTCGAAGCGCCACAGTTCCTGCCCGGCGAAGTCGCGCGCGACGAGCGCGGTCGCTTCCTGATGGCCCGGGAACGCCCCGCTCGGCGCGACCAGCACGCCGCCCGGCAGTACCCGCGCCGGCCCGCCGGCCGAGACGCTGAGCCCGTCCCAGCGCTTCACCACGCGCCCGTTCATGTCGATCACCAGCACCGCGGGCGTGTCGAGCGTCGAGAGCACGGTGTAGCCGCTCCACGCCCTGGCCGGGTCGTAGATCGTCGTGCCGGTCGGAAACACCGTCGGCGCGGCGCGCAGCGCCGCCGGCAGAGCACTCGCCAGCAGCGTGGCGCCGACGAAGCGGCGCCGCGTGAACCTCAATCCCATCCCATCCCCCTTGCAGGCGGACGTGCTCCGGCCCCCTCTTTGCACAAAGCGCGCTTGACGCGAAGGTCCGCGCTGACCGAACGAGCGCGGATGACCGACGACCTGCCCGCCCGAATCGCCGCCGCGCTCGAGCGCCTCGCGCCCCCAGCGGAGGAGCAGGCCGACTGGCTGGCCTTTCCCGCCTACGTGTGGACCGGGCACGGCGCGCGCGGCGTGGCGCGGATCGAGGCGCCAGGGCTCGAGCTGCTGCAGGGGATCGACCGGCAGAAGCGCGAGGCGGCGCAGAACGTCGCCCGGCTCGCCGCGGGCCACGCGGCGCACGACATGCTGCTGTGGGGCGCGCGCGGGATGGGCAAGTCGGCGCTGGTGCGCTCGGCGGTGCTCGCCGCGCAGCAGGCCGCGGCCGGGCGTATCGCGCTTGTGCAGGTGGCGACGGACGCCGTGCCGTCGCTTTCAGCGCTGTTTGCCGCGCTCGCGCCGGTTGGGCGCAACTTCCTCGTGTTCGTCGACGACCTCGGCTTCGCACCCGGCGATGCAGCGGGCCCGCGCCACTTGCGCTCGTGGCTCGACGGCGGGGTCGAGGCGCGGCCGGGCAACGTGCGGCTCGCGGTGACCTCGAACCGGCGCGCGATCGTCGCGCGGCACGGCAGCGAGCAGGATGACCCGCTCAACCCGCGCGACGCGGTCGACGACCAGCTCGCGCTGGCCGACCGCTTCGGGCTGTCGCTCGGGTTCCATGCTTGCTCGCAGGACGAGTACCTCGCGATCGTGCGCGGCTACGCCGAGACGTTCGGGCTCGCGTGGACCGAAACCGAGGCGCTCGAGTGGGCCAGGCGCCGCGGCGCGCGCTCGGGGCGCGTGGCATGGCACTTCGTCACCGAGCTGGCGGGCCGGGCGGGAACGGCGCTGCGCTGAGGCGCGCGCCTATTGCTCCTCGAACGCGCGGCTCGGATCGCCGCGCAGCTCGGTCTGCGGCGGCATGCGCGCGCTGCGGACACGTTGCGGCGCCCCGGCCGGCGCGGCGCCGGGCGCGGTGACCCGCCAGATGATGTTCGCGGTGTCGTCGCTGACCAGCAGCGCGCCGGTCTTGTCCCACGCGACCCACGTCGGCCGGCCGTGGGTCTCGCCATCGCCCGCGAGGAAGCTCTCGAGCACCTGCACCGGCTTGCCGACCGGATTGCCCCGCTCGTCGAAGCGCACGAACACGACGTCGTAGCCCGCTGGCGGCTTCCGGTTCCACGATCCGTGCCGCGCGACGAACGCGCCGCGTCCGAACGCCTCGCCCATGCGCGAGCCCTCGCGCGTGAAAGCGAAGCCGAGCGCTGCGACGTGCGGGCCGAGCGCGTACTCGGGGGTGCGGGTGTACTGGGTGAGGAACTCGGGCATCGGCTCGGTCACCCGCTCGTCGATCACCTCGTTCCAGTAGACCCACGGCCAGCCGTAGTGCGACCCGATCGGGACGTTGGTCAGGTAGTCGGGCACGAGGTCCGAGCCGAGCTGGTCGCGCTCGTTGACCGTGGTCCACAGCTCGCCGCTCCACGGATTCCAGGCGAGGCCGTTGGGGTTGCGCAGCCCCTGGGCGTAAACCCGCGACTTGTTGCTCGCGAGATCGAGCTCGTGGATCGCCGCGCGGCCCTGCTCGATGTCGAGGCCGCCCTCGCCGATGTTCGAGGCCGAACCGACCGCGATGTAGAGCTTGGTGCCCTCCTCGTTGAGTACGAGGTTGCGCATCCAGTGGTTGCCCGCCGCCGGCAGGTCCATCAGCTTCTCGGGGGCACCGGTGAGAGTGGTGGCGCCCTCGGCGTAATCGAAGCGCAGCACCGCGTCGTGGTTGGCGACGTAGAGCTTGCCGTCGCGCCAGGCGATGCCCGAGGGCGAGGCCAAGTCGCTGCGCAGCGTGTGCCGCGCCTCGGCCACCCCGTCGCCGTCGGCATCGCGCAGCAACACGAGCTTGTTCGGCGATGGCACGGCGGCGCCCGCCTGGCTGAACAGCAGGCCGGCGATCCAGTTGGTGATCGCATTGCCGCCCGCGACGATCCGCTCCGGTGCGTTGCTTTCGGCCACGAGGATGTCGCCGTTCGGCATCGGATAGATCACGCGCGGGTGCTCGAGACCTTCGGCGAAGCGGTTGACCTGCAATCCCTCGGCGGCGCCCGGCGCCTGGCCTTCGGCCCAGCCGACCGGAGCGGCCACGCCGACCGTGGGGATGGTCTGCGGGTCGGGCTCGGCGATCAGCGGGTCGGTGCCGGTCACCTGGTCGAGGGTGTATTGCGCGGGATCACCGCGCAAGATCCACCAGCCGAGACCGACGAGGACGACAGCCAGCACGAGCACGCCGATGGCGAGTTTCTTCAGGATCCTCATGTCGCCGGGATAAGCCAAGGGTGGCGTGGCGGCAACGGGCTTCGGCGGCGCGCGGGATTCGCGGTTGGCAGCGCTTGCCGGGTGATTTCCATCCGGCCTCGAATCACTCTAGAGACCGCG
>DATDLP010000267.1:0-4725 GCA_036519255.1 Croceibacterium sp. | reverse complement strand
AGCAGGATCGAGTGGAGCATCTCCTCGCGGGCGGTGTCGCGCGCTTCGCCCGCGTGCAACGGTTGCTCGGCGGTCCGCTCGACCTGCAGGCGTTGCCACCGTCCGCCGGTGCGGTTGCCCGGTTTGCGCCCGTCGCGCTCGCGCACGTCGAAACGCGCCTCGGTCACCAGTTGGAAGGCAAGACTGTTGGCCGCGAACATCTCGCGCCGCTGCGCCGCCTCACGGTATTGCAGCACCGCGGAGATCGTCTGCGCGACGAGCAGCGCCAGCGCCACCGACAGCAGCATCTGCCCAAGCAGATTCTTCGGCAGGAAGCTACGCATCAGGAACGATCGGGCGCGGCGCGGCGGACGTCGGCGGCAAGGCGGTAACCGCCGCCCCAGACGGTCTGGATCAGCTTGGGATCGCGGCTGTCGGATTCCATCTTGCGCCGCAGCCGGCTGACCTGGTTGTCGACAGCGCGATCGAACAGATGCGCCTCGCGGCCCTGCACCATGTCGAGCAGCCGGTCGCGGTCGAGCACCTGGCGCGGGTGGCTGAGGAAGGCGACGAGCAGGCGAAACTCGGCCGAGGACAGCGGCACGACGATGCCTTCGGGATCGGTCAGCCGCCGCTTGAGCGGATCGAGCGTCCAGCCTTCGAATTCGTAGAGCGCGTCCTCTTCGGTCGCCACGCTCGGCTGCTTGGCGGAGCGGCGCAGCACCGAGCGAATCCGCGCGACCAGCTCGCGCGGCTCGAACGGCTTGACCACGTAGTCGTCGGCGCCGATCTCGAGCCCGACGATGCGGTCGGTCGCCTCGGCGCGCGCG
The DNA here is from genome assembly GCA_036519255.1 of Croceibacterium sp. Lineage (GTDB taxonomy): Bacteria > Pseudomonadota > Alphaproteobacteria > Sphingomonadales > Sphingomonadaceae > Croceibacterium_A. Next base: position 3,916 of record DATDLP010000267.1, on the reverse strand, counting down.
GTCAGCAGGATCACCGGGATGTTCTTGGCTTCGGACAGGTGCCGGCACAGCGACAGGCCGTCCTCGCCCGGCATCATGATATCGAGCAGCACGAGGTCGGGCGTCTCCTCGAGCAGCGCCGATCGGGCCTTGGCCGCGTCCTCCGCCTGGCGCACGACGAACCCCTGGCGGACCAGATAGTCGGCCAGCGGCTGGCGCAGGCTGGGCTCGTCGTCGACGAGCAGGACGCGGGTCGCGGTCGGATCGTTCACCGGTGTGCCTGCCCCCGAATCGATGCTCAGCCGGCGTCGCGCGCGGGGCGCTCGCGCCGGTGCTCGTGTCGCGAGTCGCGACGCGAATCGCGGCGTTCCTCGCGGCTGAGCGTGCCGTCGCTGTTGGCGTCGGCGCGGTCGAAGCGGGCGAGCGCGGCGGTGGTGAACTCGGCCTCGGTCACGGTGCCGTCGTTGTCGGCATCGGCGGTGCGCGCCATGCCGTGGCCGCCACGCCGGGCGAAGCCGCGCCCATCGGGTCCGCGACGCTCGCTCCGTGCTTCGCGGCGGCCGTCGCGGCGCGCCTCATACTCGGCCAAGCTGATCTGGCCGTCCTTGTCGGCGTCGATCGCGTCGAACGCCTCGCGGCGCGCAGCGGCACGGTCGGCCTCGTTGAGCATGCCGTCGGCGTTGGCGTCCATCCGGCCGAACAGTTCGGCGGTGCGCTGCTCGGCTTCGGCGCGGGTGGTCGGGCCGCGCGGCTCGGGGCGCGGCCCAGGACTCGGCTGGGGCTGGGCGTAGGCAACGCCGCCGGCGATCAGCGCCGCGGTGGCGGCAAGCGAGAGGGTAAGCGGCTTGCGCATCAAGATCCTCCTCCAATGCCCCTGTTTCTCAAGAGCAACGGGGCGCCGGCCTGAAGGGGAGCAAAGGGAGCGGCGCCCCGTTACCCACATGGCGGGTTCTATCGGCCCAATGTCGCACCTCTTTGCCGGGCGGGGGCAAAATTGTCGCAATTTGTAACAGCAAGCAAGCGCTGTTCATCTCGCGACAAGCCTGCAGGCGGTTTTTCCCGACGCTGTTGACACGTGTGACAGGGTCCAATGGGCAAAAAGCGTCAACTGGCGCGTGCCTTCCGCGGCTGTCAGCGCGGGCGGCCCTGCGTACCGACCCCGGGGGTCACGAAGAACCCGGTCGCGCCGTCGGCTACGTCGGCGGTGTGCCACACGCCCGGCGGGTTGATCGCATAATCGCCGGCGGAAAGCACGGTGCGCACCTGCTCGCCATCGATCTCCTGGATCAGCGTCATCGACCCTTCGACGCAGACCACCACCTCGGCGCCCGCCGGGTGCATTTCCCACCCGGCCCAGTCCTCGGTGAAGCGGAAGCACGAGACCAGCCGCCCGGCCTCGCCGTCCTCGGCGTGGCGCGCGCCGTAGTCCATGTACCACTGCATCGCGCGCTCATCGCGCGGGAACTCGGGCTGCGGCACCGCGGTGCCGCCGTTGCCGAGATGGATCGGAAAGCTCTCGAGCGCGCGGGCGGTCATTCGGCACCGGGCCGAAAGTGGAAGGCGAGCAGCTTGTTTCCCGCCGGATCGCGGAAATAGGCCCCGTAGAACTGGTCCGAGCGCGCGCCCGGAGGGCCTTCGTCGCTACCGCCCTGAGCCAGCGCGTGCGCATAGATCCGGTCGACCTCTTCGTCGCTGTTGGCCGCAAAGCCGAACATCGTGCCGTTCCCGACGGTCGCCTCCTTGTCGTCGAGCGGCTTGATCACGCAGAACATCGCCCCTTGGCCCGGCGAGCCCCACATGATCACCCGCTCGGTCTCCATCACCCGCGAATGGCCGAGGATCTGCGCGATCGGTTCATAGAACGCGGCCGACGCCTGCAGGTCGTTGGTACCGAGGGTGCAATATCCAAGCATGCCGCGCACTCCCCTGCTGCGACTGGCGATCGACGGAACAATGGCAGAACAAATCCTACATTACAAGGGCGCGCAGGCGTCCTCGAGCCAGGCCAGCGCCTCGCCGTCGAGCTGCGGCGCGAGCACCGCGCGCACCCGCGCGTGGTAGTCGTTCCACCACGCGATCTCGGCCTGCGACAGCAGCGCGAGGTCGACCAGCGCCTTGTCGATCGGCGCAAGCGTCAGCGTCTCGAACCCGAGCCACTCGCCCTCCTGCCCGTCGATCGTGCGCGGCTCGACCAGCACAAGGTTCTCGATCCGGATGCCGTACTCGCCGGTCTTGTAGTACCCGGGCTCGTTCGACAGGATCATCCCCGCGAGCAATTCCTGCTCGGTTCCCGCCTGCCCGCCACGCGCCTTGGCGATGCGCTGCGGCCCCTCATGCACCGCGAGGAATGCACCCACGCCGTGCCCGGTGCCGTGCGCGTAGTCGAGCCCGGCGCGCCAGAGGAACTGCCGCGCGAGCGTGTCGAGCTGCGAGCCGGTGGTGCCTTGCGGGAAAGTCTGCACCGCGAGCGCGATGTGGCCCTGCAGCACGCGGGTGAAGCGGTCCTTCACTTCGGCCCGCGCCTCGCCCGGGCCGATCCACACGGTGCGGGTGATATCGGTCGTACCATCGGCGTATTGCCCGCCCGAATCGACCAGGAACACGCTGTCCGGCTCGAGCCTGCGGTTGGTCTCCTCGCTCACGCGGTAGTGCACGATCGCCCCGTTCGGCCCGGCGCCGCTGATCGTGTCGAACGACAGGTCGCGCAAGTCGCCGGTGTCCTGGCGGAACTGCTGCAGCCGCGCCGCGGCGGAAAGCTCGTCGACCCCGCCCTTGGGTCCTTCGACCGCAAGCCAGTGCAGGAACCGCGCGACCGCCGCGCCGTCGCGCGCCTGCGCCGCACGGTGGCCATTCTGCTCGGCCTCGTTCTTGATCGCCTTGGGCAGCACGACCGGGTCGGTCAGCCGGACCGCTTCGGCGCCGGCTTCCTCAAGCGCGGTGAAGATCGCCGCGACCGAGCGGTCGGGATCGGCCGCGACGCGCTTGCCGGCGAGCTCGGCCAGCGCCGCGGTGAACTGGTCGCGCGGGCGCACGCGCACCGCGTTGCCGAGATGCGCGGCGACTTCGGCAGGGACCTTGCCCGGGGCGATGAACCAGTCGGCGGTGCCGTCGCTGTGGGCGATCACGTAGGACAGCGCGACCGGCGTGCGCTCGACGTCGGCCCCGCGCACGTTGAGCAGCCACGCGACCGAATCGAGCGCGCTGATCACCGCCGCGTCGAGCTTCTCCTCGCGCAGCCACTCGGCGACCTCGCCGCGCTTGTCCGCGCTCGAGCGCCCGGCCAGCGTGTCGTCCTGGATGAACGCCGGCGCAGCGGAAGGCTCGGGCTGGTCGGACCACACCGCGTCGACCGGATTGGCCGCGACCGGCACCAGCTCGCCGCCGGTGTCCGCGAGCGCCTTGCGCACGGTCTTGGCCCAGCCTGCCGTGTGCAGCCATGGATCGAACCCGATCCGCGCGCCCTCTCCGGTATTCTCGGCCAGCCAGTCGCCGAGCTTGTCCTTCGGCACCGACTTGTACTCGTAGAGCCGCCCGTCGACCTGGTCGCGCACCTGCAGCGTGTAACGCCCGTCGACGAACATGGCCGCCGTGTCCTTCAGCACCGCCGCGGTACCTGCCGAGCCGCCGAAACCGGTCAGCCACGCGAGCCGCTGGGCATAGGCGCCGACGTATTCGCTGAGGTGCTCGTCCGAGATCGGAATCACGAACCCGTCGAGCCCCTGGCGCGCCAGTTCCTTGCGCAGCGAGTCTAGTCGGGCTTCGTGGGTCGGCATCAGCATGGTTGCGGTCCTTTCGCGCCCTACATAGATGCGCGGCATGAGCGATACCACTCCCGCGGCCGCGCCGCGCGCCGCGAAGACGCCGTCGAGCGTCACCCACCACGGGATCACCGTTGCGGACGACTACGCCTGGCTGCGCGATCCCGGCTATCCCGAGG
>DATDLP010000266.1:0-2817 GCA_036519255.1 Croceibacterium sp. | reverse complement strand
CGCGCCGACGCGGCTGGCGGCGCCGTTCGGGCCGCGGAACACCACCGGGCAACGCATCTGGCCGCCCGACATGTAGTTGGTCTTGGCAAGGCTGGCGAGGATCGTGTCCTTGTCGAGCGGGCGCAGCGTGCGCAGGTCGACGACTTCGGCCTCGATGCCCTCCCCCGCCAGCGTCTCCGCCGCATCTAGCGCGAGGCCGACGGCGATCGAGTAGGCGACGATGGTGACGTCGCTGCCCTCGCGGACAATACGCGCCTTGCCGATCGGCAGCACGTGGTCGTCGAGCTGGGCGACCTCGAAGGTGCGACCGTAGACCAGCTCGTTCTCGAGGAACACCACCGGGTCCTCGCTGCGGATCGCCGCCTTGAGCAGGCCCTTGGCGTCCGACGCGTCGTAGGGCGCGATCACGATCAGGCCGGGCACGCTGGCGTACCACGGGCCGTAGTTCTGGCTGTGCTGCGCGCCGACGCGGCTGGCGGCGCCGTTCGGCCCGCGGAACACCACCGGGCAGCGCATCTGGCCGCCCGACATGTAGTTGGTCTTGGCCGCCGAGTTCACGATGTGTTCGATCGCCTGCATCGCGAAGTTGAAGGTCATGAACTCGACCACCGGACGCAACCCGCCCATCGCCGCGCCGGTGCCGATCCCGGCGAAGCCGTACTCGGTGATCGGCGTGTCGACCACCCGGCCCGGGCCGAACTCCTCGAGCAGGCCTTGCGTGACCTTGTACGCACCCTGGTACTCGGCGACTTCCTCGCCCATCACGAACACGCGCTCGTCGCGGCGCATTTCCTCGGCCATCGCATCGCGCAGCGCTTCGCGCACGGTGAGCTTGACGATGTTCGTGCCGGCCGGAATGGCCGGATCGGTCGCCGGTGCGGCCGGAGCCGGCTTCACAACCTCCGTCACCCCGGCGGAAGCCGGGGCCTCGTCGGTCTTGCCCGAGCTCTCGTTCTCACTCGACGAGGTCCCGGCCTTCGCCGGGATGACGTCCTCGCCCTCGCCCGCCAGCACCGCGATCACCGTGCCGACCTTCACCCCTTCGGAGCCTTCGGGCACGAGAATCTTGCCGACGGTGCCCTCGTCGATCGACTCGAACTCCATCGTCGCCTTGTCGGTCTCGATCTCGGCCAGCACGGTTCCGGATGAGACGGCGTCGCCTTCCTTGACCAGCCATTTGGCCAGGGTGCCCTCCTCCATCGTGGGGGACAGGGCCGGCATCTTGAGCTCGATCGGCATCAGTAGCTCCCCACCAGCACGTCGGTGTAGAGCTCGCTCTCCGCGGGCAGCGGCGAATTTTCGGCGAACTCGGCGGCCTCGGCCACCTGCGCCTTGATGCGCTTGTCGATGTCCTTCAGCTCGTCCTCGTCGACGCCCATCTTCAGCAAGTCCGCCTTGGCGCCCTCGATCGGGTCGCTGGTGTCGCGCACGCCCTGCACTTCCTCGCGCGTCCGGTACTTGGCCGGATCCGACATCGAGTGGCCGCGATAGCGATAGGTGTTGAGTTCCATCAGCACCGGCCCGTTGCCTTCGCGGACATGCGCGAACGCGACTTCGGCCGACTGGCGCACCTCGAGCACGTCCATGCCGTTGACGTCCATCCCCGGGATGCGGAACGCAGTGCCGCGGCGGTGGAACTCGGTCTCGGCCGAGCTGCGCTTGACCGAGGTGCCCATCGCGTACTGGTTGTTCTCGACCACGAACACGATCGGCAGCTTCCACAGCGCAGCCATGTTCATCGTCTCGTAGACCTGGCCCTGGTTGGCCGCGCCGTCGCCGAAATACGCGAGGCACAGACCACCGTCCTGGCGGTACTTGTGCGCGAACGCGAGGCCGCCGCCGAGCGAGACCTGCGCCCCGACGATGCCGTGGCCGCCGTAGAACGCATGCTCGGTGCTGAACATGTGCATGGAGCCGCCCTTGCCGCGGCTGATCCCGGCCGCGCGACCGGTCAGCTCGGCCATGATGATCTTGGGATCGATCCCGTAGGCGAGCATGTGGCCATGGTCGCGGTAGCCGGTGATGACGCTGTCCTTGCCTTCCTGCAGCGCCGACTGCAGCCCGACCGCGACCGCTTCCTGGCCGATGTAGAGGTGGCAGAAGCCGCCGATCAGGCCGAGGCCGTAAAGCTGGCCGGCCTTCTCCTCAAACCGGCGGATGAGCAGCATCTGCTCGTAGAGATGCTGCAGCAGCTCGGTGTCGGGCTTGAAGCGGCGATCCTGCTCGAACCGCTCCTGCAGGCTGCGCAGTTCGAAATTCCCGCTGGAATCTCCGGCCTTTGCTGCAGAGTCTTGCGAAGCCTTCCGCTTCGCCCCGGAGGGACTTGAACTGGCGGCTCGTGCCAAGGCTGCTTCCTCAATCCGCACCCCGCGAAAGGGGCTGCTCGGCTCGCCTATAGGCGCGAGTCAGCCGGGCTGGCAACGCCCCGAATGCACGGAAGAACGAGTGCCGCTCAGCGCTGCTTTTCGAGCTCGACGAGGTAGTCGTCGGGATGCGCGACGTTGAGCTTGCGGCGCAGCAATTCGGTCGCAAGGTCGGGGTCGACGCGGTCGGGGTTGAGCCGCTCGACCAGATTCTGCAGTTCGTCGCGCTCGGCTTCGAGCGCGGCGATCTGGCTCTCCCGCTTGTCGAGCATCGCGACGTTCTCGCCCCACGACAGCAGCCCGTAAGGCCCCATGAGCGCAAGCGCGCCGAGCACGAGCAGGACCCCGAGCGGACCGAACCGGCCGAACGTTTCCCTGACGATCCCTCTTCTGGCGGCAGCTGCATTCATCATCTCAGAGAATCACAGTTAACACGACGATTCAAGGGATTTCG
>DATDLP010000265.1:0-10505 GCA_036519255.1 Croceibacterium sp. | reverse complement strand
CTACGCTCGCAATGACGAGGTGAAGGAAGCGATCTTGCGCAGCCCGCCGCGCCGCGCCATCACCCGCGCATGTCCGACGCCCCGCTCAAGAACATCGCCCTGCTGATCGACGCCGACAACGCCAGCCACACGGGAATCGACCCGGTGCTGACCGTGCTGGCCGAGCTCGGCCAGGTGAACATCCGCCGCGCCTACGGCAACTGGGCCAAGCCCGCCCTGTCGAAGTGGAACCAGATCACCCATCGCTACGGGCTGCAGCCGATGCAGCAGTTCGACCTGACCAAGGGCAAGAACGCGACAGACATGGCGATGACGATCGATGCGATCGACCTGCTCTATCGCGGCAAGGTCGACGGGTTCGGCATCATGAGCTCCGACAGCGACTTCACGCCGCTCGTCACCCGACTCAGGCAGGACGGCCTCGTGGTCTATGGCTTCGGCAGTGCCAAGGCACCCGACGCGTTCAAGACCGCCTGCACACGCTACATCGACGTCGACCAGCTCATCCGCACCGAAGCCGCTGACGAGACCCAGGCGCCTCTGCCAGCCGATACGGCGATCGACCGCGAGTTGATCGACCTGCTCGGCGCCGCCTGGAAGGCGGCCAAGCGCGACGAGGACGGGTTCGCCAGCTTGCAGGAAGTCGGCCAGATCGCCGGCAACCGCTCGAGCTTCGACGTGCGCAACCACGGGTTCAAACGGCTGGCCGACCTGATGCGGTCGGCCGAGGGCCACTTCCGGCTCGAGCGGCGCGACAACGGCCGGCTCTACGTCAAGCGGGTGCGGTAGCGCTCAACCGTCGCACTGTGCGAGGCCGATGCCCTCGTAGACCACGCGACCGTAGGCGTCGCGCAAAGTGACCGAACCTTCGAAGTCGCCGGATGCGATGGTGGGCCCGGCCTGCGCCTCGGCCTCGCCATCCGGCTCGGCCGGAGCGTCGCGCAGCGCCAGCCGCAAGGCGAAGTTCTTGCTGTTGTAGACTGATCGCGTGTGGTTCGGCAGCTCGCGCGCGCCGGGATCGGCGGCGAAGCGCTCGATCTCGCCGTCGATCTTCATGAACGCGTCGGCTTCGCGCGCGATCACCCGCGCGCCAAGACTGGTCCCGGGCGCATAGCTGCAGGCATCGCCTAGCAGGTCGTAGCGTTCGATGTCGGCCAGCAGAATCGGCTCGGGGGTCACCGGAACGACCGGCGGAGCCGCCTTGTTGGCGGCCTCTACCAGCGCGACGTCGCGCTCGTCGGCGGCCGCCCGCTCTTCCGGGGCCACTTCGTCGCTGCACCCGGCCAGCAACAGCGTCGCTCCCGCCAGCATCAGCACCTGCCGCATCAATGCCTCCCGAACAGCTTCTCGACGTCGGCCATGGACAGCTTGATCCAGGTCGGCCGCCCGTGGTTGCACTGGCCCGAACGCGGCGTGCGCTCCATTTCGCGCAGCAGCGCGTTCATCTCGGGCACCGACAGCGTGCGGCCGGCGCGGACCGATCCGTGACAGGCCATCGTCGCCAGCACATGCTCGATCTTCTCGCCCAGCAGCAGGCCCTCGCCGTGCTGGGCCAGATCGTCGGCGAGGTCGCGCAGCAGTGCGTCGGGGTCGGCGTCCTTGAGCGCCCCCGGGAGCGCGCGCACGAGCATCGCGCCCGGCCCGAACCTTTCGATCGTCAGCCCGAAGGCGACGAACTGCTCCGCGCGTCCCTCGAGCCGATCACAGTCGGGTTCGTCGAGCTCGACGACGGCAGGAATCAGCAGCGCCTGGCTGGCCGCGACCTTGTCGCCGGCCCCACCCTCGCGCAGCCGTTCGAGCACCAGGCGTTCGTGCGCCGCATGCTGATCGACGATGACGAGCCCGTCGGCCGCTTCGGCGACGATGTAGGTCTGCGCGACCTGGCCCCGCGCGACGCCGAGCGGATAGTCTGCATTCGCTTCCGTGGCGACCGGCTCGGCCCGTTCGGCGCGGCCTTGCGGCGGGGCGAGCACTTGCGTGCCGGCCCAGCTGCGCGCGGGCTCGCGAACGCCGGCAGCGGGCGCTGTCCAGTCGCGGCCTTCGAAGATCGAGCGCAGCGCCGGAGCGGGCTCTTCGCGTCGCGGCTCGATCTGCCAGCGCGTCATCGCGCCCGCATCGGGCGTCTGCGCGCTGCGCCGGTCGCCGGTCGCGAGCGCGTCGCGCAGCCCGGAGACGATGAACCCGCGCACGCCCGTGGCATCGCGAAAGCGGACTTCTGTCTTGGCCGGGTGCACGTTGACGTCGAGCTCCTCGGGCGGCAGCTCGAGGAACAGCGCCAGCACCGCGTGCCGGTCGCGGGCGAGCATCCCGGCGTATGCCCCGCGCACCGCGCCCACCAGCAGGCGATCCTTCACCGGCCGCCCGTTGACGAACAGGTACTGGTGGTCGGCCACGCCGCGGTTGAAGGTCGGCAGTCCGGCGAGGCCGGTGAGCCGCATCGGCCCGCGCTGGAGATCGATCGCGACGCCGTTGTCGGCCAGTGCCCGGTCGACCACCTGCGCGATGCGGACCTCGAGCCCTTCGCTGCCCTGCAGGCCGAGAATCCGTCGCCCGTCGTGCTCGAGCGTAAAGCCGATCTCGGGCCGCGCCATCGCCAGCCTGCGCACCACATCCAGGCATGCGGCGTATTCGCTGCGCGCCGAGCGCAGGAACTTGCGCCGCGCGGGGACCTTGCCGAACAGGTCCTCGATCCGAATACGCGTTCCGGGCGGCAGCGCGGCCGGCCCTTCCTCCTTCAGGCTTCCATGATCGACCACGCGTCGCCAGCCTTGATCGCTACCGTGCTGTCGGCTCTCGAGAGTCAGTCGCGCGACGCTGGCGATCGACGGCAGCGCCTCGCCGCGGAAGCCGAGTGTCGCCACCTGCTCGATGGCATCGTCGGGCAGCTTCGAGGTGGCGTGTCGCTCGAGTGCCAGCGCCATGTCGTCCGCGCTCATGCCGCAGCCGTCGTCGGTGACCTCGATCCGGGCGAGCCCGCCTTCGGCCAGGCTCACCGCGATTCGGGTAGCTCCGGCATCGATCGCATTCTCGACCAGTTCCTTGAGCGCGGAGGCCGGCCGTTCGACCACCTCGCCCGCCGCGATGCGGTTGACCAGTGTCTCGGGCAGGCGGCGGATTGTCGGCATCGCGCACAGGTAACGCTCGCGCGGTGATAATTCGAGCCGGGCCGTGCAAAACCACGCCGCTTTCGACACAAATTTTTGGCCTTGCCCCTTGGTTCGCGCTAAGGCACCGCCACTTTCCGCCAAGCGTCCGCCGCTTGCTTGCCGGACCAACCCTCTTGCCGCGGTATGATACGGGATTGTCGATGAGTTTCTTCTCCAAGTTCTTCAAGTTCGGGTCGCAGAACATGGCCATCGACCTCGGGACCGCCAACACGCTGGTCTACGTCCAGGATCGCGGCATCGTGCTCAACGAGCCTTCGGTCGTGGCGATCGAGACCATCAACGGCGTCAAGCGCGTCAAGGCGGTCGGCGAGGACGCGAAGATGATGATGGGCAAGACGCCCGACAGCATCGAGGCGATCCGCCCGCTGCGCGACGGCGTGATCGCCGACATCGAGATCGCCGAGGAGATGATCAAGCACTTCATCCGCAAGGTGCACGGCAAGAAGAGCCTGTTCCGCTATCCCGAGATCGTGATCTGCGTTCCCTCGGGCTCGACCTCGGTAGAGCGCCGCGCGATCCGCGACGCGGCCTCGAACGCCGGGGCTTCGGAAGTCTTCCTGATCCTCGAGCCGATGGCCGCCGCGATCGGTGCCGACATGCCTGTGACCGAGCCGGTCGGCAGCATGGTGGTCGACATCGGCGGCGGCACGACCGAGGTCGCGGTGCTGTCGCTGCGCGGCCTGGCCTACACCACGTCGGTGCGCACCGGGGGCGACAAGATGGACGAGGCGATCGTCTCCTACGTCCGCCGCCACCACAACCTTCTTATCGGCGACGCCACTGCGGAGCGGATCAAGAAGGACTACGGCATCGCGATCGTTCCCGAGGACGGCGTCGGCGAGGCGATCACCATCAAGGGCCGCGACCTCGTGAACGGCGTGCCCAAGGAAATCACGATCAACCAGGCGAACATCGCCGAAGCGCTGAGCGAGCCGATCGGGGCGATCGTCGAGGGCGTGCGCATCGCGCTCGAGAACACCGCCCCCGAGCTCGCGGCCGACATCGTCGACCAGGGCATCGTTCTGACCGGCGGCGGCGCGCTGATCCGCGGGCTCGACGATCACCTCAAGGAAGAAACCGGCCTGCCGGTCAGCATCGCCGAGGATCCGCTGTCGTGCGTCGCGCTCGGCACCGGCCGGGCGATGGAAGATCCGGTCTACCGCGGCGTGCTGATGACCGCCTGACCCCGCAACCGAGCAAGAGGGAAAGGCGGTTATGGCGCCGCCGGCACACCGCAGATCGGGCATCAACAAGAAGGCCCAGCTCGGCGTCTTCACGGGCTACGTGGTCGCGGGCTTCGGCGCGCTGTTCGGCGCCGCGCTGCTGACCATCTCGCTGCTCGCGCCCGAGACCTTCAGCGGGCTGCGCGCGATGGCGTCCGACGCCGCGGCGCCCGTCGGGGTGGCGGGCGCGGAGACGCGGGTTCGCAGCAAGGGCTTCTTCGAGGCGATCGCCGGCTACTACCGCGCAGGCAGCCGCAACGCCGCGCTGGAGGAAGAGGTCAGGGTCGCCCGTGTCCGACTGGCCGAAGCCGAAGCGCTCGAGCAGGAGAATGCGCGGCTCAAGGCCGTGCTCGGGCTCGCGTCGGACGATGTCGAGCCGGTGACCGAGGCTCGCCTGATCGGATCGACCGCTGCCAGCGCGCGGCGGCTCGGCTATATCTCCGCGGGCCGCAATGACGGAGTCAGACCCGGCATGCCGGTCACATCGCCGATGGGGCTCGTCGGCCGCGTGCTCGAGGCCGGCGCCGAAAGCTCGCGCGTGTTGCTGCTGACCGACAGCGAGAGCATGGTCCCCGTGCGCCGTTCGACCGACAACGTCGTCGCGTTCGCCGAGGGGCGCTCCGACGGCTCGCTACGGCTGCGGCTGGTCAACCTGGGCATTAATCCGATCAAGAAGGGCGACGTGTTCGTGACCTCGGGTGCAGGCGGGATGTTCAAACCCGGCACCGCCGTCGCGATCGCCACCGAGATCACCCGCGACGGCGCCGTCGCGCAACTGCTGAGCAATCCAGCGGCGACCGACGTGGTCGTCGTCGAGCCGATCTGGCAGCCCGAAGCGGTCGAAGCGCTCGCCGCCCCGCCGCCGCAGCCCTCGCCCACGCCGGCAGGCTGATGGAACAGCTCGACCCGCAGTCGCGCCGCGACCCTTACGGCAGCCGCATCAATCGTCGGGAATCGACGCTGCTCGCCTACGGGCTTCCGTGGGCGACGATCCTGCTAGGCTCGCTCACGCCCTGGCTCCCGGTCATTGCCCCCGCCCCCGTGCTACCACCGTTCGGATTCCTGCTGCTGCTCGCCTGGCGCCTGCTGCGCCCAGGCCTGCTGCCGCCGTGGGCCGGCCTGCCGCTCGGACTGTTCGACGATCTCTACTCGGGCCAGCCCATGGGCAGCGGCGTGCTGTTGTTCTCGCTCGCGCTGATCGTGATCGAGCTGATCGAGATTCGCTTCCCGTGGCGCAACTTCTGGCTCGACTGGCTGACCGCGGTCGGCCTCGTGATTCCTTACCTGGTCATCGCCGCGCTGCTCTCGGGCGCCGAACCGACGCTCGTGCAGCTTCGGGTCATCGCGCCGCAGCTCTTGCTCTCGATCGTGCTGTTCCCCATCATCGCCCGCGTGGTCGCCATGCTCGACCGGTTCCGTTTGATGCGCGTTCGCCGCATAGACTGAGGCCGCGGTGCAGAAATTCACGTCCAGCTCGCTCGCACAGAGCTTCGACCGGCGCAGCTTCGTGGTTGGCGCCGTGCAGGGCGGCATCGGCCTGCTGCTCGCCGCGCGCATGGGCTACATTGCGGTTGCCGAGAACGAGAAGTACGAGATGGAGGCGGAGAGCAACCGCGTGAACCTCTCGCTGATCCCGCCGCGCCGCGGCTGGATTCTCGACCGCAACGGCTCCCCGCTCGCGTCCAACCGCGCCGACTTCCGCGTCGACATCATCCCCGAGCGGCTGGTCGACCCGCAAGCGACCGTCGCCACGCTCAGCAACCTGCTCGGGTTCGATCCGACCGAGCGGCAGGACCTCAGCGACAAGCTAGACAAGGCGGCAGGGTTCCAGCCGGTCCAGGTGGCCGACGGGCTCGACTACGACACCTTCGCCGCGATCAGCGTACGACTCCCAGAGCTGCCCGGCGTGATCCCGACCCGTGGCTTCTCGCGTTTCTATCCGACCGGTCCTTCGGTCGGGCATCTGATCGGCTACGTCGGCGCGGCCTCGCGCGAGGAGTACGAACTCGAGCCGGTGCCGCTGCTCGTCACCCCGGGGTTCAAGCTCGGCAAGGACGGGCTCGAGCAGCAATTCGAGCAGACGCTGCGCGGCGAGCCCGGCGCACGTCGGGTCGAGGTCACCGCCTCGGGCCGTATCGTGCGCGACCTCGACATGCGCGAGGACGTCCAGGGCAAGGCGATCCAGCTGACGATCGACGGCCCGCTGCAGGACTACGCCGCGCGCCGCATCGGGCTCGAGAGCGGCTCGGTGGTGGTGCTCGATTGCCTGACCGGTGACCTCCTGTGCATGGCCTCGATGCCGAGCTTCGATCCCAACAGCTTCTCCGACGGGATCGGCCGCGTCGAGTACCAGATGCTCAGCGCCAACGAGCGCGTGCCGCTGCGCAACAAGGTGCTGAAGGGGCTTTATCCGCCCGGCTCCACGGTCAAGCCGATGGTCGCGATGAGTTTCCTCGAGGCCGGGCTCGACCCGATGGAGGCGACCTCCTGCGGTGGTGGCCTGCGCGTCGGCAACCGCGTGTTCCACTGCTGGCAGCGCGGTGGCCACGGTCACGTCGACATGGCCAAGGGCATCTACCAGTCGTGCGACGTGTACTTCTACCACTTCGCGCAGCGGCTCGGGATGGACGTGATCGCGCCGATGGCCAAGCGCTGCGGCATGGGCCAGGAATTCCCGCTGCCCGTCGCCAGCCAGTTCTTCGGCACAGTGCCCGATCCGGCGTGGAAGCTGCAGAAGTACGGCACGCCTTGGGCCGGGTTCGATACGGTCAACGCCACGATCGGCCAGGGCTACATGCTCGCCAACCCGTTGCAGCTCGCGGTCATGGCTTCGCGCCTCGCGACCGGCAACACGGTCATGCCGCGGCTTATGCTCGACGGAAAGAAGCCCACGTTCGGCAGCATGAACTTCCACGGCGACCACGTGCAGGTGATCCAGCAGGCGATGAGCGATGTGGTCAATGGCCCCGGCACCGCCGGCCGTGCGCGGCTGCCGATCGAGAACGTGCTGATGGCCGGCAAGACCGGCACCGCGCAAGTCGTCTCGCTCAACGTGGGCGGCGGCAGGGGGGGCCAGTGGAAGTACCGCGACCACGGCCTGTTCATCTTCTTCGCCCCGTTCGACAAGCCGCGCTACGCCGGCGCGGTGGTGATCGAGCACGGCGGCGGCTCGGGCGCGGCCTATCCGATCGCGCGCGACGTGATGACCTTCCTGTTCGATCCGGCGAAGGGCCTCGAGGCGCTCCACGCGATGGAGAAGCAGTGGGGTGGCACCGCACAGGAGCGGCTCGCGGCGGACTACGCGCGCTTCGCCACCGCTGCCGGGCTCGATCTCCCCCCCGCCCCGGCCGATCCGGCGACCATCGCCCGGCTGGTCGACGCCGAGGCGCGCGCCGCCGCCGAGCCGAGCGCGCTCGCCTCGCAGCCGGTCACCCCCCGTCCCGAGGCCGAACCCTCGGCCGTGCCGCTCGCCCCATCGCGTCCGGCGGGCGGTGGCGGAGCGGCCGGGCGATGAGCGCGGGCATCCTTCCCGCCCCGCTGCGCGGCATTCCGTGGCGCGTGCTGCTGCCGCTGACCCTGCTGGTCTGCTTCGGCGCGGCAGTGCTCTATTCGGCGGCGGGCGGCTCCCTGCAGCCTTATGCGCTGTCGCATCTGATCCGCTTCTCGGTCTTCCTGGTCGTGGCGCTGGTCATCTCGCGCCTGCCGCGTGAGCTCGTGCAGTTCGTCGCCTATCCCGGCTACGCAGGCGTACTGCTGTTGCTGATGGTGGTCGAGGCGATCGGCGCGATCGGCGGCGGCAGCCAACGCTGGATCGACCTCGGCTTCATGAGCCTGCAGCCGTCCGAGCTGATGAAGCCCTGCGTCGTGCTGGTGCTGGCGAAATTCTATTCCTCGCTGCCGCCCGGCCTCGCGGGCAGCTGGCGCGCGCTCGTGCCGGCAGGCCTGCTGGTAGGCTTCCCGATGCTGCTGGTGCTGGTCCAGCCCGATCTCGGCACCGCGCTGGCGATCACCTTCGGCGGCGTATGCGTGATGTTCCTCGCCGGTCTGCCCATGCGCTGGTTCGTCGGCGGCGGCCTGGCTGCGGCGGTGGCCGCACCGCTGGCCTACTTCTTCGTGCTGCACGATTACCAGCGCGCGCGCGTGACGACTTTTCTCGATCCCGAGAGCGACCCGCTCGGCACCGGTTACCACATCACCCAGTCGAAGATCGCCATCGGCTCGGGCGGGCTCACCGGCAAGGGCTTCGGCCAGGGCTCGCAGAGCCACCTGAACTACCTGCCCGAGCCGCACACCGACTTCGTCTTCGCGACGATGGCCGAGGAATGGGGCCTGTTCGGCGGCCTGCTCGTGCTGCTGGTGTTCGGCATCGTGCTGCGCTGGGGCTGGACTGTCGCCCGCCGCGCGCCCGACCGCTTCTCGAGCCTGCTCGCCGGCGGCATGACCTGGACGATTTTCTTCTACGTTGCGATCAACCTCTTGATGGTCATGGGCCTCGCCCCCGTCGTGGGCATCCCGCTGCCGTTCATGAGCCACGGCGGCTCGTCGATGATGACCAACATGATCTGTATCGGCACGCTGATGATGATCGAGCGCTGGAGCCGCCGTCCAGGCGGCAGCGGCGCGCTCGCCTGACGGCAATCGCCCCCTTTACAGCGGGGGTACAATCGCTATTTGGGCGGCTCCCGGCGATTCGGGGTTTCCGCGGCAACGCTGGAATGGACGCATAGCTCAGTTGGTAGAGCAGCTGACTCTTAATCAGCGGGTCCTAGGTTCGAGCCCTAGTGCGTCCACCACCTTTCTCTTCAGAAGCAGTTATGCGACTGCCCGGCGCGGCGAACCCGCGGGCCGGAAGCAAATTATGCTATAGGATCCGTATAGGTTCCACCCACCTGTTGTTCCTATGAAAGAGCGCGTCGAAACGACGGTTGGTGCGCATTGATCGTGACCCGTCTCAAGGCCGCTGAGCCCGAATTCCGGCGCGGTAGTTCCCGATGCCGTTCGCCAAAATTCCCCACAAGGCTGCTCCTTGACCAAGGTGCATCTTCACCGCCGGCCAGCGCGCAACGGCGGAACCACTTCATCTCTCGCGTCCTGTCTCCCCAGTCTTCGATCGCGGGGCGCGAAGCAAAGGCCATTGCCTCGACGAAGCGGAGATAGTCGGACTCGTAGAGTTCGTCGGCACACCGAGGCCGGCAAGCATGGCCGAGAGACGCTCCTTCGGGGGAGATGGGCGACCACGCCACTTCCGCGCGACGCGTCCGTAAGCATGGCATCGTTCAACAGGGCGCCGAACCTTGCGTCGGCCGAAGCGAAGGCTTCCAGGACAGCCATATCGCACACGTGGCGCACGATCGTCGGATCGTCGTTCTCGCCATCCCGTTTGCGAGCGAGCACCCGCCAGGCGAAGGCGCTGAGCTTGTCCGCTGCGGTTTCGACCGGGTCGATGCAGGGTATCGCCGGGACCTCGGGCTCCTCGCCGCGGAACTGGGCGACGAACGATCTTAAATGCCGTCGTCGCCTCGCCACACCAACCTCCTTCGTCAGGACGCCGCGCCGCCCTGCTCGCGGCGCCAGCGCGCGAACGCCTTGTCGGCGTCGAGGAAGCCCGCGGGCATCTCCGGGATCAGCTCGGGCAGCGGTTCGGCCTGGCCGCAGACCTCGCCGTACAGCGCCGCGTAGTCGAGCAGCGCCTGGTTATGCTCCGACGACAGGTTGACGGTCAGCCACACTGGCGTGCGGTCGGGCCGCTTGCGCAGGCGCAGCGCAGCGGCGGCGAGCAGTGTATCTATGCTATCCACGGGTGCGGCAAGTCGCTCGAACGGCCTCCAGTCAAGCGATGGGATCCTGTTCGGACGGAGCAAGTCGCTCGCGGCGCGAGCGTCCAGCTCGCCGGTTCGGGCTCGCTGGAGAGCGGACGCAACGGCTGCTGGCTCGGACGGCGGCGTTGCCGCCGCCGTCCGAAGTCTGCCTCAGATTACGAGAATGTCCGCCGAGGTGAGCGAGAGGCCGGTGCTCAGTGTTGCGAACTGCACCGCCGCAACGCCGCCCCGGCCATCGGCATCGAACAGCAGCGCACCGGTGGCGCTGTTGTAGATCACGCGGTCGTCGGCATCGG
>DATDLP010000264.1:0-8584 GCA_036519255.1 Croceibacterium sp. | reverse complement strand
CGGCACGCACGCTCGAGCAGGCCCGGGGCGAGATCGCCACCGCGCTCGCCGAGGAGCAGCGCCGCGCGGCGCTCGACGACCTCACCGCGGGCCTCGAGGAGCGGTTCGACGACGGCGAGAGCCTGAGCGACATTGCGCGCGAGCTAAAGGTCGAGCTGACCACCACCGCACCCGCCACCGCCGATGGCCGCCTCTATAACCGGCAGGGCGAGACCGTGCCGCAAATGCTCGGCCCGGTGCTGCCGGTTGCGTTCGAGATGGAGGAAGAGACGCCTCAGCTCGCCACCCTTGTGCCCGGCCAGACCTTCGTGATCTTCGACGTGTCCGACATCACCCCCTCGGCGACCGCGCCGCTGGCCGAAATCCGCAACGACGTGATCGCGCTGTGGCGCCGCGATCAGGGCGCCAAGGCGGCCAAGGCCGCGGCCGACCGGATCGAGGCGCGCATCGCCCGCGGATCGACGCTCGCCGCCGCGGTCGCAGCCGAGAAGCGGGCGGTTCCTGCGCCGCAGATTGTCAACCTGACACGCGAGCAGCTTGCGCGGCAGGGCCAGGTCCCGCCCTCGCTGGCGCTGTTCTTCAGCATGGCGCAGGGGACGGTGAAGAAGCTCGAGGCGAGCGACGACGCCGGCTGGTACATCGTCCAGCTGGCGAAGATCGAGGCCGGCGCGGTGCCGCAGAACGATCCGCTGGTGCTCGCGACGCTGCAGCAGCTCGGCCGCGTGTCGGGCGAGGAATACGTCGAGCAGTTCGTCAAGGCGACGCAGCGCGAGGTGGGTATCGAGCGGAACGAGACCGCGATCACGGCCGTCAGGACGCAGCTCATCGGCGGCCAGGCCGAGTAGGCCCGTCCCCTGTCCGGCCCGCTTCCCGAGAACGCCGCACAGGCGCGAACCCGGCTTGCCGCGGGCGAGTCCGCGCTCGTCTGGCGCAAGCTGGTGGCCGATACCGAGACCCCGGTCGGCGCTGCGCTCAAGCTGATCGAGCCGGGGCGCGGCGACTTCCTGCTCGAATCGGTCGAGGGCGGCGCGGTGCGCGGGCGCTACAGCCTGCTCGGGCTCGACCCGGACCTGATGTTCCGCGCCACCGGGCACACCTGCGAGGTCAATCGCGCCTGGCGGCACGACCGCGGCGCGTTCGAGCCGCTCCCCGGTGACGCGCTGGCCGAGCTGCGCGCGCTGGCCGATTCCTGCCGCATCGACGTGCCCCATGCATTGCCGCCCGCGCTCGCCTGCCTGGTCGGCTACTTCGGCTACGAAACGATCGGCCTGGTCGAGAAGCTGCCGCGCGCAAGGTGCGAGAGCGCGCTCGAGCTGCCCGACATGCTGTTCGCCCGCCCGACGCTGATCCTGGTGTTCGACGGGCTCTCCGACGAGCTGTTCTGCATCGCTCCGCTGTGGGTCGATAGCGGCGATCCCGAGCTGGCGGTCGAGCTGGCGGGCGAGCGGATCGACGAGGCAATGCGCAAGCTCGCGCTGGCGCCCCCGCCCGCGCTGCGCGACACCGCGCTGCCCGAGATGACGCTCGCGCCGGTGATCGACCCGGCCGATTACGAGTCGATGGTCCTCCGAGCCAAGGAGTACATCACCGCGGGCGACATCTTCCAGGTCGTGCTCGCGCAGCGCTTCACCTGCCCGTTCCCGCTGCCCCCGTTCGCGCTCTATCGCGCGCTGCGGAGGGTGAACCCCTCGCCGTTCCTCTATTTCCTCGACTTGCCGGGCTTCGCGGTGGTCGGCTCGAGCCCGGAAATCCTGGTGCGCGTGCGCGACGGCGAGGTGACGATCCGGCCGATCGCCGGCACTCGCCCGCGCGGCAAGACCGAAGAGGAAGACCGCGAGGCCGAGCGCAGCCTGCTCGCCGATCCCAAGGAATGCGCCGAGCACCTGATGCTGCTCGATCTCGGACGGCACGACGTCGGCCGCGTGGCCAGCGCGGGCAGCGTCGAGGTCACCGCGAGCTTCACGATCGAGCGCTACAGCCATGTGATGCACATCGTCAGCAACGTGGTCGGCCGGCTCTCGCCGGCGAAGGACGCGCTCGATGCGCTGTTTGCCGGGTTCCCTGCGGGAACCGTCTCGGGCGCGCCCAAGGTCCGCGCGTGCCAGGTGATCGCCGAGCTCGAGCCCGAGACCCGCGGCGCCTATGCCGGCGGCGTCGGCTACTTCGCGCCCGACGGCTCGGTCGACAGCTGCATCGTGCTGAGGACCGCTGTCGTGAAGGATGGCGTGATGCACGTCCAGGCCGGCGCTGGCATCGTCGCCGACAGTGACCCGGCCTACGAGGCTGCCGAGTGCCGCGCCAAGGCCGCGGCGCTGCTGGCGGCGGCGCGCGAGGCGGCACGCGTAGCCAGCGAGGCCGGGTTCGGGCAGTGAAACGGAATTGCTGGAATCGGAGCGCTCTCCGTGCTGTAACGCCGACATGGAAATTACCCCGATCCCCGAAGATCAACATCGGCCCCTAATCGAGAGCCGAGCGGACGTTTCGCACCGACCGAAGCATGCGTTTTTTGCCTGGATCGTAACGCTTGCCCGATTGCAGCCAGTCGGTTTCGTCGTTTGCAGCGGCCTATTGCTTGGCGCCGTACTTAATTCGATGATTGGTTTCGCCATCGGGACGATCGCTGGTTTGGTGCCTGCGATGATGTGGGGGGGCGAGCAGGATGGGAATGTTCGACCATCTGAAGCCGAGTAACTACGGCGCCGAATCCGCCGCGGACGTGGGGGTCTTTGCAGTCGGCGCGGCTATCGGAGGAATTGGCGACGCTATCGCAAATTTCGCAGGCTTTGCCGACCCTTTGGTGCTGGCGGGTCTTGGCGGTGCAGGCGCGCTCGGTCTGAAAAAGCTCTTATGGGACACTCCACGAGAGGCAATTCGATCCCGAAGAACTCCCTCGCCGATTGACGCGACGCTGGCGGAAATCACCTTCGAGATCGAAATGCTCGACGAGCGTGCTTCCGTCGCCGAGCGCAAACGCTGGCAACGGTTTCTCGCCATCGCTCATCGGCGGCAACTCGACCCGATCGCGTTGCGCCGGCTGTGGGAGCAGTACCGATAGGCTGCCGGACCGTCGACGAGCCGCCCCCTTGATCGCGGTTGAGAATCGCGCGAAGGCCATTCCAATGATCCTGGTCATCGACAACTACGACAGCTTCACCTTCAACCTGGTCCATTACCTGATGGAGCTGGGCGCCGAGGTCGAGGTGGTGCGCAACGACGCAATCTCGGCCGGCCAAGCGCTGTCGAGCAGGGCCAAGGGCTTCCTGATCTCGCCGGGGCCGTGCACGCCCAACGAGGCGGGCGTGAGCCTCGAGATCGTCGCCGCCTGCGCCGATGCCGGCCGGCCGCTGCTCGGCGTATGCCTCGGCCACCAGGCAATCGGGCAGCACTTCGGCGGGCGCGTCACGCGAGGCGGGCTGATGCACGGCAAGACCTCGCCGGTCGACCACGACGGCACCGGGCTGTTCGCCGGGCTGCCCTCGCCGTTCACCGCGACGCGCTATCACTCGCTGATCGTCGACGACATTCCCGACAGCCTGGTGGTCAACGCGACGAGCGAGACGCCCGGGCTCGACGGGACTGCGGTGATGGGCTTCCGCCACCGCGAGCTGCCGATCCACGGGGTGCAGTTCCACCCCGAGAGCATCGCCACCGAGCACGGCCACGACCTGCTGGCGAACTTCCTGCGAATCTGCGGGATCGACGTGAAGGCGCTGGAAAGACTGCACGCGTGAGCGCCCTCCCCGCGGTTGACCAGCCGCTCGACGAGAGCGAAGCCGAGGCCGCGTTCGGCGCGATGCTCGACGGCGTGCCGTCGGACAAGGAGATCGCGCAGTTCCTCGTCGCCTTGTCGGATCGTGGCGAGACGTCTTCCGAGATCGCCGGGGCTGCCCGGGCGATGCGCGCGCGGCTGATCCCGGTCGCCGCACCGGCCAACGCGATCGACGTCTGCGGCACCGGCGGCGACGGGCACCACACGCTCAACGTCTCGACCGCGGTCGCGCTGGTGGTGGCAGCGTGCGGCGTGCCGGTGGCCAAGCACGGCAACCGCGCCGCCTCGTCGAAGGCCGGGGCGGCCGACACGCTCGAGGCGCTCGGGCTCGACCTCGACCGAGCGATGGAAACCGCCGAGGCCACGCTGGCTGATCTCGGCATCGGCTTCCTGTTCGCGGGCAAGCACCACCCGGCGATGGGCCGGATCATGCCGATCCGCCGCCAGCTCGGCCGGCGGACGATATTCAACCTGATGGGCCCGCTGGCAAACCCGGCAGGCGTCCGCCGCCAACTCGTCGGCATCGCGCGGCCGGCCTACGTACCGATCTACGCCGAGGCGCTCGCGCGGCTCGGCACCGAGCGGTCGTTCGTGATCTCGGGCGACGAAGGGCTCGACGAACTGAGCCTCGCCGGCGGCAATGAAGTGGCCGAAGTGCGCGACGGCGAGGTGCGGATGCAGCGGGTCGCGGCAGCAGATGCAGGACTCGCACCGGCGCCGGTCGAGGCAATCCGCGGCGGTGATCCGCAGCACAACGCCGCCGCGTTGCGCGCGCTGCTGCAGGGCGAGCGCGGGGCCTATCGCGACGCAGTGCTGTTCAACGCCGCCGGGGCGCTGCTGGTCGCAGGCGAGGTCGAGACCTGGGCCGAGGGTGCCGAGGAAGCCGCCGAGGCAATCGACAAGGGCCTCGCGAACACGCTGCTCGACTGCTGGATTGCGGCGACGCGCTAGTTTTTTCGGGTGAGTCAGATCAGCCCGCGCTATCGACACCGCCCGACGCCCCCGGCATAGGCGCGATGCAATGGACAAGCTCACCGAGATCTGTGCCACCAAGCGCGAAGAGGTCGTCGCGCGCAAGGCCCTGGCGACGCTCGACGACCTCGATCGCGCCGCCACCGATTCCACGGCACCGCGCGGCTTCCGCACCGCGCTCGAAACAAAGGCCGCCGCCGGCTTCGGCCTGATCGCCGAAATCAAGAAAGCGTCGCCCTCCAAGGGCCTGATCCGCGCCGATTTCCGCCCGGGCGAGCACGCGCTGGCCTACCAGCAAGGCGGCGCAGCCTGCCTCTCGGTGCTGACCGACGCGCCGTACTTCCAGGGCCACGAGGACTACCTGATGGATGCCCGCGCCGCGTGCGGCCTGCCGGTGCTGCGCAAGGACTTCATGGTCGACCCGTGGCAGGTTGCCGAAGCGCGCGCGATCGGCGCCGACGCGATCCTGATCATCGTCGCCGCGCTCGGCGACGCCGAGATGGCCGAGATCGAGGCTGCCGCGCTCGAGCGCGGGATGGACGTGCTGGTCGAGGTCCACGACGAAGCCGAAATGGACCGCGCGGCGCGGCTGACCTCGCGGCTGATCGGGGTCAACAACCGCGACCTGCGAACCTTCCGCACCGATCTCGGCACCACCGAGCGGCTCGCTCCGCTCGCGCCCGAAGGCACGCTGCTGGTCGGCGAGAGCGGGATCAACAGCCACGCCGATTGCGAGAGACTCGCTGCGGCCGGCGTGCGATGTTTCCTCGTTGGCGAGAGCCTGATGCGGCAGGCCGATGTGGCCGCGGCGACGCGGGAGCTGCTCAACGGCTGAGGCGGTCCTTGGGGGAGGAATACGATGGGGAACCTGTTCTATTTCGCGGGCAAGATCGTCAGCACGCTGCTCGGCGTGGCGATGGTGTGCTTCGGCGGGATCTGGATTCTGCAGGGTCTCGGGATCGCCTTCCAGGTCGGGTTCATGGCCGGCGACCCGCAATGGGCCGTCAACGGCGCGATCCTCGCGCTCGTGGGGATCGTCCAGGCCGCCTGGAGCGTGACCCGCCGGCGCTAGCCGGGCTGGCGCTTGCGGGCGATGTCGACGCCGGCGATCTTGCGGCCGTGCGCGCTGTCCTCGATCAGGATCGCCAGCCGCCGCGCGCGCGTCTCCGGCTTCTTGGCGCTGGTCACCCAGTGCAGCGCGACGCGGCGATAGCCGGGCGGGCGCTTCTCCCAGTCCTCCCACGCCTTGGCGTTGGCCTTGAACTGCGACGTTTCGTCCTCCGCCAGTTCGCGCGTCTCGGACTCGTACGAGTAGTGGCTGCGCTCCTCCTTGCCCGCCTCGAACGCCGCCTCCCCGGCTGCAGTGAGCGCGCCTTCGGCCTTCAGCGCCGCGTAGCGTTCGAGGTTGACCTTGCTCCACACGCTGCCCAGTCGCCGCGGGGTGAAACGGATCGTGTAGCTGTCGGGCCCCATCGACTTGCGCACCCCGTCGATCCACCCGAAGCACAGCGCCTGGTCGCGCGCCTGCGGCCAGTCGACCGAGGGATTGCCGCTGTCCTTCTTCCAGAACCCGACCAGCAGCTCGTCGGCCGAGGCATGATGCTGCGTCAGCCAGGCGCGGAAGTCCGCCGGAGTGGCGAAAAACTTCGGATCCATCGTGCGAGGATAGCAGACCGCGCGGCTACAACTCGAAATACTTGCGCAGCTCCTTGAGCGACCGCGCGGCGCTGCGGTGGTGGATGAACACGCCGCCCGCCTCGCGCCACAGCGCACTGTGCCTGAGCTGGTCGTCGACCAGCACGTCGCCCTCCTTGGCGTGGTCGCGCTTGTCGCGCGCCATCGTGGTGATGATCCGCGTGCCCGGGAAGTGCTTCGGCGCCCAGCGCACCTTCTGGTCGGCCGCCCAGTTGCCGTGCGGCAGCCCGGTGAGGATCACCGGATCGAGATGCCGCACCGCATCGAACAGCTCCATCGCATCGTCCTTGAGCGGCAGGCCGAAATAGAAATCGGGCGCCCGCGCGAGCTGCTGCCAGAACCGGCTGAGCCCGTGGCGCTTGCCGTAGGCGTCGGGCGACAGCCCGAGCACCGCGGTCGCGCCCCTGTCGAAATCGGCGAGCACGCCGTCGCAGTCGAGGTAGAGCTGTCGCATCGATCTCCCGAACGGCATTGGCCGGTCTCGCCTTCCGCGGCGCCAGGCGGCATTTCCGGCCTGTCGCGCGAAGAGAAGGTCTGGCATTGGACCGTTCGATGAACAAGCTGACGCATCTCGACGAGCAAGGTCAGGCGCGCATGGTCGACGTCGGCGGCAAGCCCGAGACCGCGCGCAGCGCCACCGCCACAGGACGCATCCGCATGGCGCCGCACGCGCTCGCCGCGGTGCGCGACGGCAGCGGCCCCAAGGGCGACGTGCTCGCCGCGGCGCGGATCGCCGGGATCATGGCTGCGAAGAAGACCGGCGAATTGATCCCGCTGTGCCACCCGCTCGCGCTCGACGCGGTGGCGGTCGATTTCGCGTTCGAGGACGACGGCGTGAGGGTAACAGCGCGCGCCTCGCTGACCGGGCGCACCGGCGTCGAGATGGAAGCGCTGACCGCCGCCAGCCTCGCGCTGCTGACCGTCTACGACATGGCCAAGGCGCTCGACAAAGGCATGGTGATCGAAGGCGTGCGGCTGCTGGAGAAGACCGGCGGCAAGAGCGGCGACTGGCGGGCCGAATGACTGCGCTGTTGCCGCTGGCCGAAGCCCAGGCGCGGCTGCTCGCCCTCGCGGCCCCGCTCGGCAGCGAGACGCTGCCGGCGGAGCGCTGCGTCGGGCGCTACCTCGCGGCGGAAGTCAAAGCCCGCCGGACGCAGCCCGCGGCGGACCTTTCGGCGATGGACGGCTATGCGGTGACCGGCGACGGCCCGTGGCGCGTGGTCGGCGAGAGCGCCGCCGGGCATCCGTTCGGCGGCTCGATCGCCCGTGGCGAGGCGCTGCGCATCAGCACCGGCGCGCTGATGCCCGCGGGCGGCGAGGCGGTGTTGCTGCAGGAGGAAGCCGAGCGCGAGGACGAGCGGCTGTCGCTCGCGCCCGGCGGCGAAGCGTCGGCGCGCCACATCCGCCGGCGCGGGTTCGATTTCATCGAGGGAACCGCGCTGCTCGCATCCGGCGTTCGCCTCGGCCCCGCCCAGCTCGCGCTGGCGATCGGGGCTGGTCACGGCAACGGGTTGCAGGTCGGCACGCTGCCGCACGTCTCGGTGATCGACAGCGGCGACGAGCTCGCCCTCTCGGCCGAACAGTGGGACGACCACCGCCTTCCCGCGAGCAATGGCGCGATGATCGCGGCGATGGCCGCGCCGCTGGCCTCCGCGGTCGAGCGGCTTGGGCCGGTGCCCGACCGGCTGGACGCGCTGGCCCAGGCGCTCGCGCGCGCCGGCCAGGCCGACGTGATCGTCACCACCGGCGGCGCGTCGGTCGGCGACCACGACCTCGTCCGCCCGGCGCTCGAGGCGTGGGGCGCGACGATCGACTTCTGGCGCGTGGCGATGCGGCCGGGCAAGCCGATCCTGCTCGCCCGCCGCGGGCGGCAGTGGATCCTCGGCCTCCCCGGCAACCCGGTGTCGAGCTACGTCACCGCGTTCCTGTTCCTGCTGCCGCTGCTGCGGCGGCTCGCCGGCGCGGGCGACTGCCTGCCGCGCTCGCTCGTCGCCCGGACCGACCGCCCGCTGCCCCCGGGCGGGCCCCGGCTCGAGCTGGTCCGCGCGCGGTTGGTCGGCAGCGCCGTGCTGCCGCTCGACGAGCGCGACTCGAGCGCGCTCCGGGCGCTCGCCGCGGCCGACGCGCTGATCGAGCGCCCGATCGGCG
>DATDLP010000263.1:0-2171 GCA_036519255.1 Croceibacterium sp. | reverse complement strand
GGTCAAGGCCGGCGGCGAGGACTACTCGCCGAGCCAGATCAGCGCGTTCATCCTGCAGAAGATGAAGGAAACCGCCGAGAGCTATCTCGGCGAGAGCGTCACCCAGGCGGTGATCACGGTTCCCGCGTACTTCAACGACGCACAGCGCCAGGCGACCAAGGACGCCGGCCAGATCGCCGGCCTCGAAGTGCTGCGCATCATCAACGAGCCGACCGCGGCCGCGCTCGCCTACGGCCTCGAGAAGAACGACGGCAAGACGATCGCGGTCTACGACCTCGGCGGCGGCACGTTCGACGTCTCGATCCTCGAGATCGGCGACGGCGTGTTCGAGGTGAAGTCGACCAACGGCGACACCTTCCTCGGCGGTGAGGACTTCGACAGCAAGCTCGTCGAGTGGCTGGCCGACAAGTTCAAGTCCAAGGAAAACATGGACCTGAAGACCGACAAGCTCGCCCTCCAGCGGCTCAAGGAAGCCGCCGAGAAGGCCAAGATCGAGCTGTCGAGCACCGCGACCACCGAGATCAACCTGCCGTTCATCACCGCGCGCATGGAAGGCGGCACCACCACCCCGCTGCACCTGGTCGAGACGGTCACCCGGGCGGACCTCGAGAAGATGGTCGCCGACCTGATCGAGCGCACCAAGGAGCCGATGAAGAAGGCGCTGGCCGACGCCGGCGTGACCGCCAAGGACATCGACGAGGTCGTGCTCGTCGGCGGCATGACCCGCATGCCCAAGGTCCGCGAGACGGTGAAGGACTTCTTCGGCAAGGAGCCGCACACCGGCGTCAACCCGGACGAGGTCGTCGCGATGGGTGCGGCGATCCAGGCCGGCGTGCTGCAGGGCGACGTCAAGGACGTGCTGCTGCTCGACGTGACCCCGCTGTCGCTCGGCATCGAGACGCTCGGCGGCATCATGACCCGCATGATCGACCGCAACACGACGATCCCGACCAAGAAGAGCCAGGTCTACTCGACCGCCGAGGACAACCAGCAGGCGGTGACGATCAAGGTGTTCCAGGGCGAGCGCGAGATGGCGCAGGACAACAAGCTGCTCGGCCAGTTCGACCTCGTCGGCATCCCGCCGGCGCCGCGCGGCGTGCCGCAGATCGAGGTCACCTTCGACATCGACGCCAACGGCATCGTCAACGTCAGCGCCAAGGACAAGGGCACCGGCAAGGAGCAGCAGATCCGCATCCAGGCCTCTGGCGGCCTAAGCGACAACGACATCGACCAGATGGTGCGTGACGCCGAGAAGTTCGCCGAAGAGGACAAGAAGCGGCGCGAGTCCGCCGAGGCGAAGAACAACGCCGACAGCCTGGTCCACGCGACCGAGAAGCAGCTGCAGGAGCACGGCGACAAAATCGACGCCGATCTCAAGTCGCAGATCGAGGCGGCGCTGGCCGAGGCCAAGACCGCGATCGACGGCGGCGACGTCGAAGCGATCAAGGCCAAGAGCCAGGCGCTGACCGATCTCGCGATGAAGATGGGCCAGGCGATCTACGAGAAGGAGCAGGCTTCGGCTGCCTCGCCCGGTGGCGAGGGGGGCGAGGAGGCTGCTTCGGCGAGCGACGAGGAAGTGGTCGACGCCGAGTTCTCCGAAGTCGACGAAGACAACAAGGGCTGACGCCTGATGAAAACCGCGGCCGCCACCGGTGCAAATCGCGCCGGTGGCGGCTAGGTTTTCGGGCGGGGGTCGAACATGTCGGCAATGGAACACGATTTCTACGAGCTGCTCGAGGTCGATCGCACCGCCGATGGCGCGACGATCAAGTCCGCCTATCGCCGGCTGGCGATGCAGTACCACCCCGACCGCAACGCGGGGTGCAAGGAGAACGAGGACAAGTTCAAGGCGATCAGCGCCGCGTACGAGTGCCTCAAGGACCCGCAGAAGCGCGCGGCCTACGACCGCTACGGGCACGCCGCGTTCCAGCAGGGCGGGGGCCAGCACCCCGACTTCGGCGATATCGGCGACATCTTCGAGACGATCTTCGGCAGCGCCTTCGGCGCCGGCGGCGGGCGCGCGCGTCCGCGGCGCGGGGCGGACTTGCGCTACGACATGACGGTGAGCCTCGAGGATGCGTTCCACGGCAAGTCGACCGAGATCGAGGTCGAGGTCTCGGTTTCGTGCGAGCCGTGCCATGGCCTGGGTGCCGAGCACGGGACCATGCGCC
>DATDLP010000262.1:0-5410 GCA_036519255.1 Croceibacterium sp. | reverse complement strand
CCCGACGGGCCCACCCCTAACCCCTCCCGCAAGCGCGAGGGGAATCAGAGACCGTTCAGTCGCTCGGCCAGATCGTCCCACAGCGCCGGGCTCGCCGCGCCGATCAGGCCCTTCCGCTCCCACTCGCTCACCCGGTAAGGCGAGCCGTCGAACCGCGCCGCCTTGCCGCCGGCCTCGTTGAGCCACAGCACACCCGCGGCGTGATCCCACGCCAGCGTGCGCTCGAAGATCGACACGTCGTTCACCCCGAGCGCGAGCCGCGGGTACTGCTCGGCCGCGCAGTATGGGACGTCGACCTGGCGATAGTCGCCGAGCGCCGCCTTCACCGCCTCGCGCCGGGCCGGGTCCATGAAGATCAGCGAGATGGCCGCGACCGGCGCGGTCTCGCCGGTCGGGCGGGCGACGATCCGCTCGCCGTTGACGAACGCGCCTTTGCCTTGGTGCGCGACGCAGAACCGCCCGGTCAGGCAGTCGTAGATCCACCCGGTGTGCGCCTCGCCGCCCGAGGCCATCGCGACGAGGATGCCGAACGGCGGCTTGCCCTTGGCGAAATTGCGCGTGCCGTCGAGCGGATCGACGATCCAGCAGTCGCCGGCGAGCCGGTCCTGCACCGACGCGTCGGCGTGCGAGGCCTCTTCGCCGACCACCGGCAGGTCGGCGATCCTGGCCAGGCCTTCGGCAAGCATCTCTTCGGATTCCTGATCGGCGACGGTGACGACGTCGTCGGCCGCCTTGGCGTGGATCTCGTGCGTCGCGAGCTTCTGGTAGCGCGGCAGGATCACCCTTTGCGACACGTCGCGCAGCAGGGCGTGCATCGCCTCGTGCAATGCTCCGGGGGTCACGAACGGTAATCCGCGTTGATCGCGATGTAGCCATGCGTGAGATCGCAGGTCCACACCGTGGCGTGGCCCTCGCCGAGGCCGAGGTCGATCGCGATGTCGATCTCGCGCCCCTTGAGATGCGCAGCGATCGGCGCCTCGTCGTAGTCGGCGAGCGGGAGGCCTTCGCGCGCGGCCCAGATGCCGCCGAACCCGATCGACAGCTTGTCGCGATCGGCCGGCTCGCCGGCCTTGCCCACGGCCATGACCACGCGGCCCCAGTTGGCGTCCTCGCCGGCGATGGCGGTCTTGACCAGCGGCGAGTTCGCCACCGCGAGGCCGATCCGGCGCGCGCTCTCGTCGCTCTCGGCCCCGGTCACCCGCACCTCGATCAGCTTCTGCGCCCCTTCGCCGTCGCGCACCACGAGCAGCGCGAGCTGGCGGCACACGTCGTGCAGCGCCGCGGCGAACGCGTCCGCACCGGGATCGTCGAACGACGCGAGCGGGGCGTTGCCCGCCGTGCCGGTGGCGAACGCGAGCACGGTGTCGCTGGTCGAGGTGTCGCTGTCGACGGTGATGCAGGAGAACGTGCTCGCGTTGGCTCCGCTCAGGCAGGCCTGAAGGAACTCCGCCTCCACCGCCGCATCGGTGAACACGTAGCCGAGCATCGTCGCCATGTCGGGCGCGATCATGCCCGAGCCCTTGATGATCCCGCCGATGGTGACGCGCTTGTCGCCGAGCATCGCCGTGGCCACCGCACCCTTGGCGAAGGTATCGGTCGTGCCGATCGTCGCGGCAGCGTCTTCCCACGAGCACGCGGGCGCCTCGAGCGCGGCGGCAATGCCGGCCTGCGCCTTGTCCTTGGGCAGCGGCACACCGATCACCCCGGTGGAGGAGACGAACACCTCGCTCGGCTCGCAGACGAGGTGCGCGGCGACCTGCGCCATGATCTGCTCGACCGCATCGCGCCCGCGATAGCCGGTGAACGCGTTCGAATTGCCCGCGTTGACCACCAGCGCGCGAGCCTTGCCCAGCCGCGCCTGCTCGCGGCCGAGCTCGACCTCGCTCGAGCAACAGACGTTCCTGGTGAACACGCCGGCCACCGCGGTGCCCTCGGTGAGCTCGACATACGTCAGATCGCAGCGGTCCCACTGCTTGTAGCGCGCTCGCGCTACGCGCAGAGTCACGCCGTCGATTGGCGGAATTGCCGGGAAGGGCAGGGCGAGCGGAGAACGTTCGAGGTCCATGGCCGCGCGTCTAATCCGCCACAGCCACGGCGTAAACGCGCATTGGCGACTGGA
The DNA here is from genome assembly GCA_036519255.1 of Croceibacterium sp. GTDB lineage: Bacteria > Pseudomonadota > Alphaproteobacteria > Sphingomonadales > Sphingomonadaceae > Croceibacterium_A. Next base: position 3,291 of record DATDLP010000262.1, on the reverse strand, counting down.
CCTTTGCGCCTGTATGATTTATCTAACGCACATGCTTCGCAAGCTGCTCGCTCTGCTTGTTCTTGTCACCGGCCTTGCTGCCGTCGGTCAGCCGGCGCACGCGGTCGTGCTCAAGGCCGACAGCGTGCAGGCGGTCGAGGCGGGTTACACCTGCACTTCGCCCGCGAGCCAGCGCAGCAATCCGTCGTCGCTCCGCCGCGAGCGCGACGATGTGCAGCCGAAGCCCTGCCCGAAGCCCCCGCGCATCGTGCTCGTCGTTCCGACGGTGATGCTGCAGGCGGATCGCGCGCGCGAATAGCCGCGCGAATTCTATAGCTTTCGCTTGAATTCGGGCCGCGCAGCAGTGCGGCTTCCCTTGCATTTCCAGACACAGACAGGACCACGCCCATGTTCGGCGCGATCGCCAAAGCCGTTTTCGGCTCCGCCAACGACCGTTACGTCAAGTCGCTCGACAAGACCGTCGCCGCGATCCGCGCGCTCGAGCCGCAGCTCGAGAGCTTCTCCGACGAGGAGTTGTCCGCGCAGACCGCCAAGTTCCGCCAGCAGCTCGCCGGCGGAAAGTCACTCGACGACATCCTGCCAGAGGCCTTCGCCACGGTGCGCGAGGCGGGCAAGCGGGTGCTCGGCATGCGCCACTTCGACGTGCAGATGGTCGGCGGCATCGTGCTCCACCGCGGGGAGATCGCCGAGATGCGCACCGGCGAGGGCAAGACCCTCGTCGCCACGCTGGCGACCTACCTCAACGCGATCGAGGGCAAGGGCGTCCATGTCGTCACGGTCAACGACTACCTCGCCCGGCGCGACGCCGAGTGGATGGGCCGGCTGCACCGCTTCCTCGGGCTCACCATCGGCGTGATCGTGCCCAACCTCAGCGAGTACGAGCGCCGCGAGGCCTATGCCGCGGACATCACCTACGGCACCAACAACGAGTTCGGCTTCGACTACCTGCGCGACAACATGAAGCACGAGCGCAGCCAGCAGGTGCACCGCCCGTTCAACTTCGCGATCGTCGACGAAGTGGACTCCATCCTCATCGACGAAGCCCGCACTCCGCTGATCATCTCGGGCCCGACCGAGGACAAGTCCGACCTCTACCTGACGCTCGACGCGCTGGTGAAGACGCTGCCCAAGGAACTCTACGAGGCCGACGAGAAGTCGAAGAACGTCAGCCTGACCGAAGAGGGCGTCGAGCACGTCGAGCAGATGCTGATCCAGGGCGGCGCGCTGGCGACCGACAACCTGTACGACGTCGAGAACACGCTGGTCGTGCACCACCTCGACCAGGCCCTCAAGGCCAACGTGATGTTCAAGCGCGACATCGATTACATCGTCAAGGACAGCAAGGTCGTCATCATCGACGAGTTCACCGGGCGCATGATGGACGGGCGCCGCTGGTCGAACGGGCTGCACCAGGCGGTCGAGGCCAAGGAAGGGGTCAAGATCGAGCCCGAAAACCAGACGATGGCCACGATCACCTTCCAGAACTACTTCCGCATGTACCCCAAGCTCTCGGGCATGACCGGCACCGCGGCCACGGAAGCTGCCGAGTTCTGGGACATCTACAAGCTCAACGTGGTCGAGATCCCGACCAACGTTCCGGTCCAGCGGGTCGACGAGGAGGACGAGTTCTACAAGAACACGGCCGACAAGTTCCAGGCGATCGCCAAGTCGATCGGCGAGAAAAGCAAGACCGGCCAGCCGGTGCTGGTCGGCACCGTGTCGATCGAGAAGTCCGAGCTGCTCAGCAGCTACCTCGACAAGGAAGGCGTCAAGCACGCGGTGCTCAACGCGCGTTTCCACGAGATGGAAGCGCACATCGTAGCGCAGGCGGGCCGGCTCGGCGCGGTGACCATTGCCACCAACATGGCCGGCCGCGGCACCGACATCCAGCTCGGCGGCAACGTCGAGTTCCGCATCGAGGACGAGCTCAAGGACCTCGAGGCCGGCGCGAAGCGCGAGCTCGAGATCGCCCGCATCAAGGCCGAGGTCGCCGCCGAGCGCGAGAAGGTGCTCGCCGCCGGGGGCCTGTTCGTGCTGGGCACCGAGCGCCACGAGAGCCGCCGTATCGACAACCAGCTGCGCGGCCGTTCGGGCCGTCAGGGCGACCCGGGTCTCTCGCGGTTCTACTTGTGCCTCGAGGACGACCTGCTGCGCATCTTCGGGCCGGACACGCTGTTCGCCAAGATGATGAACTCGAACCTCGCCGACGGCGAGGCGATCGGCAGCAAGTGGCTGTCGAAGGCGATCGAGACCGCGCAGAAGAAGGTCGAGGCGCGCAACTACGAGGCGCGCAAGCAGGTCGTCGAGTACGACAACGTGATGAACGACCAGCGCAAGGTGGTCTACGAGCAGCGCTCGGAGATCATGGACGCCGAGGCGGTCGACGACGTGGTGATCGACATGCGGGTCGACACGATCAACGCGATCGTCGGCACCGTCTGTCCGCCGGGATCGTATCCCGAGCAGTGGGACGTCGCGGCTCTCAAGGACAGGATCGCCGAAGTGACCGGCATCGATGCGCCGATCGAAGCCTGGATGGACGAGGAGACCGTCGAGCCCGAGCTGATCGAGGAGCGCCTCGTCGCGCTGGCCGAGGAGAAGATGGCCGCCAAGACCGCCGAGATCGATCCGAAGATGTGGCGCGACGTCGAGAAGGGCATCCTGCTCGACCGCCTCGACCACCACTGGAAGGAGCACCTCGCCACGCTCGACGCGCTGCGCCAGGTCGTGTTCCTGCGCGCCTATGCGCAGAAGCAGCCGATCAACGAGTACAAGCACGAGGCGTTCGGGCTGTTCGAGCGCATGCTCGAGATGATCCGCGAGGACGTGACCAAGGTGCTGATGACGGCCCAGTTCCGCCCCGCGCCGCCGCCGCAGTTCGATCTGCCCGAGCTGCCCGACTTCCTGACTGGCCATGTCGATCCGTTCTTCGGCACCGACGACGCCGGGCGGATGGCCGGAGCGGACGCGATCATGGGCGCGCTCGGCGGCGGCGCAGTCGGCACGCTGCCGCGGCCGGGCGAGGGCGGCGATCCGTTCGCCGGGGCTGACATCAGCCGAAACGCGCCGTGCCCGTGCGGCTCGGGGCAGAAGTACAAGCACTGCCACGGGGTGGCTTGATCGGAGGCCCTTCCCGCTTGCGGGAGGGGCGTTCGCCTTACGGCTCGATCACCTGGTCCATCGCGTCACCCGCACGCCGGCGCACTCCAAGCAGGCGGCCAACGGCGGGAACCGAGCGGTCCGGGCGCCAGAAATAGACGGCGCGCAAATAGCCGAGGTCGAAGCTGGTCA
>DATDLP010000261.1:0-12972 GCA_036519255.1 Croceibacterium sp. | reverse complement strand
GGAGGGATTGTCGTCGCCCGGAGAAAAAACGCCGGTGTAGCGCCCTTCGGGCACAAGCAGCGCCTCCGCCGGTCCGGACTGCAACAGCACGGTCGCCTGACCCGGGGCGAGAATGACCTGCGAAGCTCCAGGCGCACCATCCAGTTCGAGCCGTCCCTGCACGGCATTTCCGGCAGCGTCGTAAAGGCGATAGACGCCGCCCACGGGAACGTCGAACATCGTCGCCTTCCCGCGCGACAACCGTTGCCCTGCCAGTCTGAGGTTCGGAGCGACGCGGACATAGCTGTCCTCGATCAGCGGGCCGACGACGGACTTGATCGCCTCCATGCGATAGGACCAGATCACGATCTTGGGCGGATCCTCGGTCAGGATTCGGTAGGCTTCCGAATTTTCGCGCTCGGCGAGCGTCGCCAGCACGAAATGCACATCCAGCCAGAGATCGGACGGCTCGGGGCGGTTGGGCACCATCCCGATCCCGTCGAAGTAGACCTCGCCGGGCGCTGTCATCGCTTCGGCCCGCTCGACCACCGCGAGTTGCGCGGCGTTGCCGAAACGCAGGCATTCGATGTTCCGCGCGAAGCTCGAGGCCAGCGCCAGCACGGCCAGGGCCAACCAGACCTGGCGCGGGCTATGCGAGACGCGATCGATCGGGCCGAGGACCCACAGCGCGACGAACGGTTGCGCCATGAGGAAGACGTACGGCCAGGGCTGGTTGTGGAGGAAGACGAACGTCGTGACGACGATCGTGAACACGAGCGCGATCCGCCGGCTCTGATCGAGCGCGCGGATCCTGAGGAGGGCCAGCAGCATCCCGCCGAAGCAGAACGCGTAGAGTATCGGGTTCAGCACCAGCGTCTGCACTATGAACTCGCCGAGCCCGTCGTACTCGCCGTCGCCGCGAGTTGCCGCCTCGAGCGGACCGCTGACGATGCTCTGCGCCACGCGAAGGGCCGCAACGCTCGGAAACGCGAAGCAATATCCGACGACGGGCACGATCCACCCGAGCACCAGCCAGGCCGCACGCGAGACCCCCTCGAGGTATCGCCGGGCAAGCGCAGCGTCGGCCATCAGCCCGAGGGCCAGCGCGATGTTAAAGTAGACCGACTTCTGCGTGGTGAGGAAGGCCAGGCCGCTGAGGATGCCCGCCACGAGCAGCCGCCTGCCGCTCAGCGAGGCCCCCCGGAGCACCACCAGCAGGGCCGCCACGGCGAAGAACAGCGCGATCGGCTCGGAGATCGTCCGGTAGATGCGCTCGGCGAAGTTGGAGAAGGACAGCAGGACCAGCACGATGGCCAAGGCGCGAAGCCGATCTTCGTGCAGCGCGCGGGCGCACGCATAGATCATGCAAAGCGTTGCGCAGCCGAGCAGGGCAACCTGAAGCCGCCCGACCCGCAAGATGGACACGGCGTCTTCGCCGATCAGGTGCGCGAGCTTGTAGAACGCGGCGAAGCCCAGCGCCTTGGTGGGCTGGACGGTCTCGAAAATCCCCCCGCCGAGATATTTGGCGAAGCCGATCTGGCCCATCTCGTCCATCACGTACTGGATGTGCCAGGCGAACAGGAACACGACCGCCAGCTTGATCGCGATCAGCACGGCGAGCGCGAGTTGCGCTGAACGCGCATACCGGGCGGGAAAAGCGCTGGTGGCTTCCGTCTGCATGGCCCGCTCCCGAAGCTCTGCTCAGGCCCTGGCGCTGTTCGGCGCATGGCTCAGGGTGAGGATGCCCTCGGCCATTTTGCGCCAGTCGTATCGTTCCGCGGCATACCGCGCCATGCTCGCGCGGTCGGACTCCGAGAGAGTCAGCGTGTCGATCGCCGCGGAACACCGCGCTGCCGATGCTGGCGGATCCGCCAGGTCGACCGGGATTCCGCGGAGCCAGCAGCGGGCATCGGGGTCCGCCTGGTCGGCCGGCTTCCCGCAGACGACGGGCAGGCCGCAGGCCATCGCCTCCTGGATCACCAGCGGGTAGCCTTCTCCCACGCTGGGGAGAATCAGCAGGCTGGCGCACCGATACAGGTCGGCCACGACGTCCTGCGGTTGCTGGCCGAGCACGTGGACATTGCCGAGCCGCCATTCGGCGGGATCGATCGGCCCCTTTCCGACGAGCGCGAAGTGGATGTCGGGGCGCTGCGCGGCAAGCTCCCTGAGGATGCGCAGCCCTTTCTTTTCGACGAACCGTCCGACGAATATCGCGACCCGCGCCTCGGCCGGCAGTCCCCAGCGCAAGCGTGTCTGCGCGGCCGGGCAGCGCTCGCGTGCATTGAAGACCGCCTGGTCCACGCCGTTGAACAGCAGTGCCGAGGGGCGCCGGGGCTCCGGCCCCAGCAGGTCCGTGCGCACGGTCTGGCTGATGAACACGAGATCGTCGGCTGCGGCGATCATCGGCCGCGTGACCAGCGCGTTGGCCAGCCGCATCACGCCCCTCAGCAGCCTGCTGGCAAACTGGATCGAGGATATGTGCTGGACCAGCACCACGGACTTCCTGCGAGCCTTGGCCAGCAGCATCGCCAGGATCGAGGTGACGTAGAGCGCATCGTGAATCACCACCACGTCGGCCTCGCGCACGGCGCGGGCGAGGCTGGTTATCGACCGCGTGCCGGGAAGCGGCATCGGCAGCCCGGTCAGGCGCTCGGTCGGATTGGCGCAGCGCAGCGCGACGAGCCGGGCGGGGCTGGCAGGCAGGCCGTCGGCGTCGCTCGCCGCCCAGGCCGAGTGATGCCCGAGCAGCGCGAATTCGCGCGCAAGGTGCCCGGCAACACGTTCGAGCCCGCCCCCGTGGGTGTCGTAGAAGTTGCTCACCGACAGGATGCGCACGGCTGCGGACCCCGAGCTCACGCGGGCTCGAAACGCATCGTGGTCTCGAGCTGGTTGGGGAACAGCCAGGCCATCGGACCCTTGCGGTACTCGCCGCCCGTACGGGCCGCGATCCGGTATCCGGCGTCGAGGGCCAGGCGCTCCCATTCGGCTTGTGACAGGTAATCGGCGTCGATCTGGCCCCCGAACGGGATGTTTCCGATGGCGTCGAGAATCGCCAGGCGCCGATGGTCGAGCCATGAAGCGGCGACGTGGTCCTTGATGTAGACGGGCCCGGTGACCACGCGGCGGACCTCGCGCATGACTTCGCCACGCATCGCCACCGGCACGTGATGCATCACGTTGTTGATCGTCGCGGCCTCGAAGCTGCCGTCGGCGAAAGGAAGGCACGCGCCGTCGTAAACCCGGGTGTCCACCGAAAGAGTCTCGAAGTACCGGTCGACCACGTCCACAGCGCACACGCGACCGGCCGGAAGCAGCTCCTGAATGGCCTGCGCCATCACGCCGGTGCCGCCGCCCACGTCGAGCACGCGTGCGTGGTGCTCCTGCCACAGCCGCGACAGACTGGTAAGCATCACGGTCTGATACACCGGCCGCCGCCGCCGATAGAGGCCTGCATGCCGCGAGAGGCTTTGCGTCACGCTATCGAGAGTGATGGCGGGCATCGTGCATGCTTCCGGGGTCAAGCGGCCACCTTGACCGCGATGCGGCCGGTGCGGTCGATGCGGTTGAGCAGGATCGGGCGCTCCGCGAAGTACTCGTCGACCGCCTTGCGCGCTCCTGCCCAATACCCGTAGTCGTCGATGATCAGCACGCCGCCGACCGCCAGCCGCGGATAGAGGTGCTCGAGCTCGTGGCGGGTCGATTCGTACCAGTCGGTGTCGAGGCGCAGGATCGCGATCCGGTCCGGCGCCTGGTGGGGAAGGGTGCTTTCGACCATGCCCTTGCAATAGTTGATCAGCCCGGGCGGATAACCGGTCGAGGCCATGTTGGCCGACACGTCCTCGAGCGAGGCGCGGCACCACATCGTGTCCTGTGGGGCCGAGCTTTCGAGCAGGCGGGCTGCGGGGGCTCGGTCGTTGGCCCGGAGATCGTGCTCGGTCGGGGCGGACATCCCTTCGAAGGTGTCGAACAGGCACAGCTCGCGTTCGGGATCGCCTGCCTCGAGCAGGCTCAGCGCCGCGGCCATGCTGCTGCCGCCCCGCCACACGCCGCACTCGACGTAGGCGCCGGGGATGCGCGCCCGGTCTACATGGCGCACGGCGTCGCACACCGCGGCGATGCGTTCGGGGGAGGTCATCGTGTACGGCGCGACGCGATGGTAGATGTCACGAGTGCGTCGATCGACGTCCTGCAGGCGCCAGTCGAGCACCGGCCGGCTGTGGACCATGCGTTCGAGCGAGCGGCTGACCTTGTCCTGCAAGCTCACGGCCGCGCTCCCGCCGCCGGGCGCAGCATGGCCCAGCGCGCCGCAGCGAAGTTCCATACCACCAGCGCCGCGTTCGCCAGGGCGGATGACGCGGCAACCGACAGACCTGCCAGATCGTGCGCGATGCCAACCAGCACTACCGCCAGCGGCAAGTTGAGCGCGATCGACGAGACGTAGCGCACGAACGAGGAGAGTCGGAAATCGACCCGGAACGTCCACAGGTTGTGCAGCGAGAAACCCAGCACCGCGACAACGCAGAAGGCGAGCGCGGTGGCGACCGCGTAGTGCAGGCCCCACCAGCTCAGCAGTGGAATCGAGACCGTGCCGACCGTCAGGCAGATGCCCGACACGACGCCGTAGCGCAGGGTCTGCGGCAGATCGATCATGCCGCGGCCTTCTCGCAGCGGGCCATGTAGACGCACGCGTTGTCCTCCCGGATCGCCGAGGGAGTCGCCGCCTCCTCGATCACCGCGCGAAGGTTCATCAGCGCGGCGATCCCGGCGCTGGCAAGCGTTCCGACCAAGGGCAGCTTGCGCAACGCGAAGCTGAAGCCGGCGAGGCGGATCATCGTCGTCCAGGCCAGCGGGCCGACGATCGCGTCGCAGCTCGTCACTCGCCAGTCGCGGCTCTCGAATTCGTTGTACAGCCCCATCCGGGTCCACCGGCGGTGGTCCTCGGGATGCGGATGGTAAAGCCAGGTGCCGTGGGTCGAGAGCAGCAGCGAGCCGCCCGGCTTCAGGACACGGGCGATCTCCGCGAAATAGGTGTCGAGGTCGCGCACATGCTCGAGTACCTGGACCGAGAGCACCACATCGACGCTGTCGGCCGGCAAGTCGATGCGCCCCTCGGCCGAGATGAACACCTCGCCGTCGCAGCCGAAATCGGCCCCCAGGTAGGTTGCGCCGCGCGCCTCGAACACACGGCGGTACGGCATCGAGCCGCAGCCGAAATCGAGTACCCGGTGGCCCGCTTCCACATGTTGCGCGGCAAGCCGCTCGAGCGAATCCGCCATCCCGCGCAGCACCAGCCAGTCGGTGTCGAAGATGCGCGGCCGCAGGCGGCGGAGCGGATCGTTGGTGCCGTGCATCATGCGCATCGCCGGGCGACGTCGGCCAGGATCCCGGGGTAGGCCAGGTACCTCAAGCGCTTCGCTTCGTTGCGCCCGCGCGTCACGGTGTCGAGGATAAGGCCTGACGAGAGGCTCAGGAACGAGAGGATCATCATGCCGGTGGCGAGGATCGCGGTCGGCAGCCGCGGCACGGTGCCGCTGCGCATGTACTCGGTCAGCACCGGGTACCCTGCCAGCAACGAGCAGCATCCGAGCGTGAGCGCGATCAGGCCGAACAGATAAAGCGGGCGCTCCTGCTTGAGCAGGTTCACGAGGGTCCACAGGATGCGAATCCCGTCGGACACCGTCCGCAGCTTGCTCTCGGATCCTTCCACGCGGTCGCGAAAGTCGGTCGGCCGCTCCTCGACTGGCATCTCGAGCTGCAGCGCATGGATGGTCAGCTCGGTCTCGATCTCGAACCCGCGCGACATCAGCGGGAACGACTTCACGAACCGGCGCGAGAAGACACGGTAGCCGCTCAGCATGTCGCTGAACTGGCCGCCGAAGATGGTGCGAACGAGCGAGGTCAGCATCCAGTTGCCGAACTTGTGCGCCGGCCGGTACGCGGTTCCGGTCGGATCGACACGTGTGCCGACGACCATGTCGAGGCCGTTGTCGATCAGCGCCTCCGTCAGGTCCTGCGCTGCGGCGGCATCGTAGGTATTGTCGGCGTCGCACATCACGTACACGTCGGCCTCGATGTCCGCGAACATGCGGCGGACGACGAAACCTTTGCCTTGGCGCGGCTCGCGACGGACGATGGCGCCGGCGCGCCGCGCGACCGCGATCGAATCATCCGAACTGTTGTTGTCGTAGAGGTAGATTTTGGCCTGCGGGAGCGCGCTGCGGAAGCGCTCTATGACCGTGCGGATCACCAGGCCTTCGTTGTAGCAGGGCAGGAGGATCGCGATATCGAGGGGCAGAGCGGCCGATTCAGCCGCGGCCGCCAGTGCCCGCTCGAGCTGGTGATGCTGTAGTTCCACGCGGCCCCCTCAATCCTTTCCTCGGGCTAGCCGCGTTTGGTTAACAAAGGCACAATCCCAGCGGCCGGAAGGCTGGCCAAAGCCACCTCGACCGCCTAGCGCATGGGGCGATGCAGCATTCGGATCGGGCGGGCCTGCTTTACGCGCTTGCGGGCTTCTGCACGCTGTCGATCGGCGATGCGATCATCAAGGGCATGGCGGGAGCCTGGCCTGCGCCGGCGATGGCTGCAACGCGCTACGTGGTGGGTACGCTGCTGCTGGCAGTCCTGCTAGCCCGCAGCGAGGGCGTACGGGCGCTGCGGCTGCCGGCAGACCCGCTGCACTGGGTGCGCGGCGTGGCGATCAGCCTGTCGGCGGTCGGCATGTTCCTCGCGGTCTGGCTGATGCCGCTGGCCGAGGCGACCACCATCGCCTTCACCCAGCCCATCATCACTGCGGTCCTGGCGATGGCGCTTCTCGGCGAGCGCGCGCGTCCATCGACCTGGGCGGCCACGCTGTTTGCCTTCGTGGGCGTGTTCGTGGTCCTGCGGCCCAACTTCGAGACCGCGGGGTGGGGGGTGCTTGCACCGCTGCTAGGCGCGAGCGGGATGGCTGTGACGATCATCGCCAACCGCAAGGTCACGGGGCGGGCGAGCGTGCTTGCGATGCAGTACTACATGTCGGTCACGGCCATGCTGTTCCTGCTGGCGGCCACCGCCATCGGCCATTTCACCGGGTTCGACCGGTTCGTGATGCACTGGCCCGACTGGACCGTCGTCGCGCGCTGTGCCTTCATCGGGCTGAGCGCCACGCTGGCGCTCTGGCTGATCTTCATGGGCACCACGCGCGCCGGGGCGGGGACCGTGGCGCCGATGACCTATGGCCAGCTGCTGATGGCGATCGTCCTTGGGTGGCGGTTCTTCGGCGAGCGACCGGACGCCGTCTCCTTGCTCGGCGCCGCGATCATCATCGGCGCGGGGCTGTTCCTGTGGTGGAGAGGCCGGGTCGCGGACGCGACGCGCCGGTAGGTTTCAGGGTGCAGTGCGAAGCCACAGCGAAATCGTGCGCTCGTCCATCTCTCGCTGCATCTCGAGCTTGTAGCGCGACGCGAGGGCGTCGCTGACCAATTCGGTGGAACGCGGCGCTTGCGGTGTGAGCGGGCTGTCTGCGGTGACGATCGCTGCCGGACCGGTGCGGAGGATCCGCGCGACCTCGGCGGCCTGGTCGACGCCAAGCGCGGGAGTCTCGAGCGCGTTGTTCAGATGGTCGGGATAGGCGAAGCGCGAGGGCAGGCAGCTGCCCGTTAGCCGATAGAGCGACGTGGGGCCGTCGTAGACGAACAGGCACCGATCTCCGGTCCGGACAGCCGGAATGGCCGCCGCAGCCAGCTGGGCGAGCGCCTCGCGCCGCTGCTGCGACTGAGAGTGGCGGCCCGGATAGTCGACCAGCAACGCGCAGGCGGCGACGATCGCGAGCGCCATCCATCGGCCGCGCGCGACGCGGCAATCGTACAGCGGCAGCGCCAGCAGGGCCGCCGCCGGGGCCAGCGCGGCGTAGTAGTAGAGGTAGACCGTTCCCGGCAGCAGCACCGTCGCCAGCGCCGAGAGCGCCCAGCAGGCGATCAGGCGGTAGTGGCGCGCCGGGGTGGGCCGCTGCACGCGCCAGGCTGCCCACAGGCCGGCCGCGGCCAGCAGGAACAGTGGCGCGACGAGCGGAAGGTGCCTGAGCGGAAGACGGCCGGCACCGCTGGGCAGCCGGTCGAAGAAGGAGACGAAATTGGCGAACACGAACGGCTCGAGCGCGCCCATCGCGGCATAGAGTCCAAGCGCCGCCGCGGTCGGCAGCAACCCGAGCGTCCCGAACAGTGCCGCTGCGCCGGCGAGCCTGCCCGGCCCGAAGCCCTCCCGCTGCAGATGGAGCAGCGCGTAACACCCGAGAAACAGGCATTGCGGCAGCACCGAGTACTTCACCTGCAGGGCCAGCCCGCCGAGCAGCATGGCCCACGCCGCCCGGCGCAGCGCGTCAGGCCGCTCGCCGTCGCGCACGAGCAGCACCATCGCCAGCACCAGCGGGACATGAAAGATCTCGCTCTGCCCGGCGTAGCTGCCGTAGGCCGCGGTGAGCAGGAGATAGACCAGCGCGGCAACCACACCGGTGGCAGTCCCGCCAAGCGGGCGGGCGAGGGCGAAGACCAGCCAGCCTCCGAGCATGGCGAAGAACGCGGCCAGCAACTGGTATGCGATCGGGTCCGGCCCACCGAGCCAATGCGCGACGGCGAACAGCGCGAACAGCCCGATCGGCTTGCGATCCCACAGATCGACGAAGGGCAGGCTGCCCTCGAGCATCGCGTTGCCGATCAGCGAGTAGAGCTGCTCGTCGGGCGAGGCCGCCGAATCGCCGAACCAGACCGCGCGCGTGGCGAGCGCGCAGAGCGCGATCACGGCCAGCGCGGCCGCTTCGCTGCGCACGGCGGCGGCGAGCGGATGCCGCGCAATCGTCGCCGTGGAATTCACTCACCAGCCTCCTCGCACCGCCGATGCGTATCGCGCAGCTTGGTTAATTTCGGCTTGAGGCTGGCGGGGTGGGGCTGGCCATACCGCGCCACCTCGGGCATTCTGGCGCTCGAAGGCGGAGGTCATGGCGATGAAGCTAGCTGGTCCGTTTCTCGGCGCGTTGCTTGCCGCTGCCCCCTTGGCCGCGCAGGAGCCCGCAGCATTCCCCTCGTGGATGGCGGGCGCCTGGGCCCTGTCCGACGACGACCGGTGGACCGAGGAATTCTGGACCCATCCGCGCGGCGGGATCATGATCGGCGCCTCGCGCGAAGGGCGGGGCGAGGCGCTGCGCACGTGGGAAGCGATCCGCATCCTGCGCAAGGCCGACGGCACGCTCGCCTATGTACCGATGCCCAACGGTGGCGCGCCGGTCGAGTTCGCGCTGGTCAGGCAAGATGCGCGCTCGATCGAGTTTGCCAACCCGGCGCACGATTTCCCGCAGCGTATCCGCTACTGGCGCGAAGGCGACACGCTCCATGCCGAGATCGCGCTGATCGACGGTAGCCGTGCGATCGCCTGGAGCTATGCGCCTATGGGCGGGTGAGCGCCGCACCGGGGCCGCATCCCCCTATCCGGCTGGGGTAAACCCCGATTGGTCCCAAGGGGCACGAGCGATAGCCATGTGCGGGTGGGGGATCGCTCGGGGACGGAAAAGCCATGCGGATAGCAGCGTCGATTTGCCTCGTTGTGGCGCTCGTGCTGGGCGGCTGCAGCGGCGGAGGGGATCCGGAGGCGCCACCCAAGGCGACCAGCGTGCCGCAGTTCCAGGCGCGAAATTCGACCCTCGTCGTGCCGATCGACATGTCGCTCGACAACCTCCAGGCCGCGCTCGAGCGCAAGGCGCCGCGCAAGCTGTGGTCGATCGACAAGCCCAATCAGAAATGCATCGGCGGGCAGCGCATCCGCGCCTTCGGCGCGAACGTGAAGGTGACGCCCGACATCGACTGCCGGATCGTCGGCGAGGTGACCCGCGGCGCCATTGCGCTGTCCGGCTCGGGTAACCGGCTGACGATCTCTATGCCGGTCAACGCGACCGTCGCCGCGCGCGACGTCGGCGGCATCCTCAAGGGCAAGACCGCCACCGCCACCGCCGTCGTCAGGGCCGACGTCAGCTTCGCGCTCGATCGCAACTGGAACGGCAGCGCCAAGGTCGAGATCTCGTACGACTGGCAGGAGCCGCCGGGGATCGAGTTCCTCGGCCAGCGCGTCGAGTTCGCCGGGAAGGCGGATAACGCGCTGGGGAAGATCATCGACAAGCTCGAGGCCGACCTGCAGGCCGAAGTGGCGAGCGCGAACATCCGATCCGCGCTCAACGACGCGTGGCAGGAAGGCTTCACGGTGGTCGAACTGAGCAAGCGCAATCCCCCGGCGTGGCTGCGCATCACGCCTTCAGGGATGGGGCTAGCCGGCTACAACGTCAGCGGACGCAAGCTCACGCTGACCATCGGGCTGCTCGCCAAGACCGAAACCTTCGTCGGCGACAAGCCCGAGCTGCCGAAGCCGATCGCGTTGCCGCCGCAGATCGCCGTCCCGGAGGGCACCGGGTTGAGCTTCTTCATGCCGGTGTTCGCCGACTATGCCGAGCTCGAGCCGCCGCTGCTCAAGGCGCTGCGGAAGCTGGCCAGGAAGGGCATTCGGATCGAGGGCGTGGGTAGCGTCAACGCCAGCTTCGACAAGGTGATTGTCTATGCCACCGACAACGGTCGGCTGGCGGTCGGTATCGACGCCGAAGTCGAGCCGATCGGCGAGCGGACCGGGATCAGCTTCGGCAAGACCAAGGGCCGCGTGTGGCTGACCGGCCTGCCGCACACCCAGGCCAATTCGCGCCTCGTGACAGTGACCGACCTCAGGATCCATGGCGACACCGACCGACTGTCGAGCAACCTGCTGCTGCAGCTGATGTCGACCGACGCGGTCATGAGCGAGATCAACGCCAGCCTGACCGAGGACTTCAACAAGGACTACGACAAGGTGCTCGGCAAGGCCTCGCGGGCGATCGCCAACAAGCAGGTCGGGCGCTTCCGGCTTTCGGCGACGATCGATTCGGTGACGCACGAGGCGATCCAGGTGACCGGCGCCGGGCTGTTCACGCCCGCGGTGGTGACCGGGCGCGGGCAGATCACGATCGGGCCGCGGCAGCAGGGGTAGGAACCGAGCGGGGAGGGCGTCGCACGTTGGCCGGCCCTTTCCGGTCAGGCCTGCCGCGCCTGCCAGACAAGTGGTCAACGCGCCGTTAGCCATTTCGCGCAAGCGAACGTCAACATGAGCGCACGATAAAGCCGAAAAGACCGGGCCGCAGTTGTACCACCAGGAGGGAGTACACTGTTGCGTAAATCGCATCCGTATTTCGGCCGCCTCAACCGGCGCGAGGTTCTGCGGAAGCTTGAGCCGGGGCAGCGCAACGCCTGCGAGCCGCTGGTCAAGCCGACCGAAGAGGCGGGCGTGTTGTGGGACCCGTTCAGGAATCGCCAGCCGCAGGCCTGATGCGCGGCAGCAGCAGACATGAAAAGGGCGCCGAAACGGCGCCCTTTTCGCATTGGGTTGCGGGTATCTCAGTCGTTGGCGTGTTCGGCCAGGACGGTAAGGCCCTTCGCGTCGACTTCGGCGAAGCCGCCGCGGATCGCGATCGTCTCGGGCGCGGCGCCTTCGGTCGCGTAGACCTGCAGGTCCCCGTCGCGGATCGTCGACAGCACCGGCGCGTGGCCCTGCAGCACGCCGAAGTCGCCTTCGGTGCCGGGAACCACGACCATGTGGACGTCCTCCGAGCGGACGAGCCGCGCGGGCGTCACGAGTTCGAAGTGCAGCGGCATCGGCTCAGGCCTCTTCGGCCAGCTTCTTGGCCTTCTCGACCGCTTCCTCGATGCCGCCGACCATGTAGAACGCCTGCTCGGGCAGGTGGTCGTACTCGCCTTCGACCACCGCCTTGAACGAGCGGACGGTGTCCTCGACCTGCACGAACTTGCCCGGGATGTTGGTGAACACCTCGGCGACGTGGAACGGCTGGCTGAGGAAGCGCTGGATCTTGCGCGCGCGCTGGACGGTCAGCTTATCCTCTTCCGACAGCTCGTCCATGCCGAGAATGGCGATGATGTCCTGCAGCGACTTGTACTTCTGCAGCGTCTCCTGGACCTTGCGCGCGGTTTCGTAGTGCTCCTGGCCGACGACGGCCACGGTCAGCACGCGGCTGGTCGAGTCGAGCGGGTCCACCGCGGGGTAAATGCCCAGCTCCGAGATCGCGCGGCTCAGCGTGGTGGTCGCGTCGAGGTGCGCGAACGAGGTCGCCGGCGCCGGGTCGGTCAAGTCGTCCGCGGGGACGTAGATCGCCTGCACCGAGGTGATCGAGCCCTTGGTGGTCGAGGTGATGCGCTCCTGCAGGTTGCCCATGTCGGTCGCCAGCGTCGGCTGGTAGCCCACCGCCGAAGGAATACGGCCGAGCAGCGCCGACACTTCCGAGCCCGCCTGGGTGAAGCGGAAGATGTTGTCGACGAAGAACAGCACGTCCTGGCCTTCCTGGTCGCGGAAGTACTCGGCCATCGTCAGGCCCGAGAGCGCGACGCGCGAGCGCGCGCCCGGGGGCTCGTTCATCTGGCCGAACACCAGCGCCACCTTCGACCCCTCGGGGGTCGGGTTGCCGTCGGCATCCTTGGCGATGACGCCCGCGTCGAGGAACTCGTGGTACTGGTCGTTGCCCTCGCGGGTGCGCTCGCCGACGCCGGCGAACACCGACACGCCGCCGTGGCCCTTGGCGATGTTGTTGATCAGCTCCTGGATGAGCACGGTCTTGCCGACGCCGGCGCCGCCGAACAGGCCGATCTTGCCGCCCTTCGCATAGGGCGCGATCAGGTCGATGACCTTGATGCCGGTGACGAGGATCGCGGCTTCGGTCGACTGATCGACGAAGGCCGGGGCGTCGGCGTGGATCGAGGCGGTCATGTCGCTGCCGATCGGTCCGCGCTCGTCGATCGGTTCGCCGATCACGTTGACGATGCGGCCGAGCGTCTTAGGGCCGACCGGGACCGAGATCTGCGCGCCGGTGTTGGTCACCTTCTGTCCGCGCGTGAGGCCCTCGGTGGCGTCCATCGCGATCGTGCGGACGGTGTTCTCGCC
>DATDLP010000260.1:0-2514 GCA_036519255.1 Croceibacterium sp. | reverse complement strand
CCGTAGACGAGCATCTTCTTGGGCACGCAGCCACGGATCACACAGGTGCCGCCGACGCGGAACTCCTCGCACACCGCCACTTTGGCGCCGTGGCCGGCCGCGATCCGGCTCGCGCGCACGCCGCCCGAGCCGGCGCCGATGGTGATGAGGTCGTAATCGTACTCGGCCATGCGCTAGCTCCCGCTTGAGCGGCGCATATGGCGGGCGCGGCGGCGCTCGGCAACCGGGTCAAGCGGTGTTGGCGGGGTCCCAGAACACCCCGAGCGCGTGCGCGGCGAGCGTCAGCGTGCGCTGCAGCGCGGGCGAGGCGCCGGGCTCTATCATCAGCGCCGGGCGCCCGTTGAGCTCGACCGCGCCGACCGGGCGGCCGCGCTGCTCGAACACGTAGCCGATCGGGGTCAGCACGGGCATCGACGTGCCCGCTATGTGGTGCACCGAACGGATGTCGATCGTCTCGCCGTCGAGCACCAGGCGCCCGCGCCGCTCGTAGCGGGTCGCCGCGGCGCCCGGGCCGTTGAACTCCTGCAGCTCGAGCGACGCGGCGATGGGCCGGTTGCCCGCGCGGAACTCGCAGCGGTAGGCCATCGGCCGCGTGGTCAGCTCGACCAGCCCGAGATCGAGCGAGCTTTCGCGCATCCGGCAGCGCCCCTCGATCGCCTCCGGCACCTCCGGACCGGCGAGCGTGAACTCGCTGTGGCCGCGGCTCTCGTTGACCGTGTCGAAGTAGCTCAACCGATCCGAGGAGCGCGCGTAGTGGCCGGCATAGTCGCCGGCCGTGTAGTCCCCGCTCCGCCAGCCGCCGATCCCTTCGAACTCGACCCGCGAGGCCGTGGCGAGGCTGTCGGGCAGGCGCATCTGCGCCGTGGCGCAACCCGCGAGGGCGAGGGAAGCAAGAAGAGGCAGGGCAAGACGCATCGCTGGAACTTTCGACTGTGGGCAAACAACGGCGGGGCGATCCTGCCGTTCAGTTCTGAGCGCCTGATGCTGAACGCCAGCTTGCCGCGCGGTCTTGCCAATCCGGCTCGTTCCGGCCAGCTAGGCGCCCGATCCTCGCGTCGCACGAAATGACCCGCTCGACCACCTTCAGCCCGCTCGCGCACCGCGCATTCCTGCTGATCCTCGTCGGCAGCCTGCTGTCGAATTTCGGCAACGCGATCCAGTCGGTCGGCGCGGCGTGGCAGCTGACGATCATGCACCAGCCGGCCGACGTGATCGCGCTGGCGCAGACCGCGACCAACCTGCCGATCATGCTGCTCGCGCTGCCCGCGGGCGCGTGGGCCGACATGTTCGACAAGCGCACGATCATGCTGCTCGCGCAGACCGGCATGTTCGCGCTGTCGCTGCTGCTGGTCGCGCTGGCTTTCGCCGGGATGACCCCGCCGGTGGCGATCATCGCGCTGACCGCAATGCTTGCCGCAGGCGTGGCGTGCTTCAACCCGGCGCTGTCGGCTTCGATCGGCGGGATCGTGCCGCGCGCGGAGCTGGCCGCCGCGGTGGCGCTCAACATCCTCGCGTTCAACGTCGCGCGCAGCCTCGGGCCGGCGTTCGGCGGGGCGATCGTCTCGTTCGGCGGTGCGGGCAGCGCGTTCGTGGCCAACGCAGCGAGCTACCTGATGGTGATCGCGGTGCTGTGGCGCTGGAAGCCGGAGCCGGCCCCGAACGCATCTGGGCTGAAGGAACGCCGCGCGCTGCACGCGGTGATTGCCGAGGGCTTCCGCTTCGCCGGCAGCTCGCCCCAGATCCGCACGATCATGCTGCGCGCGTTCAGCTTCACCACCACCGGCGCGGCCGCGTGGGCGCTGATGCCGCTGGTGGCGAACGACATGCTCGGCGAGGGCTCGGCGGTCTACGGCCTGCTGCTCGGTGCGCTCGGTGCCGGGGCGGTGCTCGGCGCGGCGACCAGCACCTGGTTCCGCGCTCGCTTCCCGGCGGAGACGATCATCCGCGCGGCGGGGATCGTCTACGGCCTCGGCTGCCTCGGGGTGGCGTCGAATCCCGGCCTCCCGGCGATGCTCGCGCTGCTGGTGCTCGCCGGTGCCGGCTGGGTGCAGGCGCTGAGCGGTTTCTCGGTCGCCGGCCAGCTGTGGTCGCCGCGCGAGATTGTCGGGCGGATCACCGCGCTGGTCAGTTCGCTGACCTTCGGCGGCATCGCGCTCGGCTCGTGGCTGTGGGGCCATTTCGCCGAGAGCCACGACGTGGCCCTGGCGCTGACCTGGTCGGGCGCGGGGATGATCGTGCTGCCCCTGCTCGGCCTCGTGCTGCCGATGCCGGCGCACGAGGGCGTGCAGGGGAAGTAGCTCAGGCCAGCGCAGCCGACGGACGGCCGTTCGACCGGCCGCCGCGCCGACGGCGGTTGCCGCCGGGCTTGCCGCCCTCGGGCCTGCGCTCGCCGTGCGGCTTGCCCGAACCCTGCGCGTAGCGACGCTCGCCCTGCGGCTTGCCCGCGCCCTGCCCCGGACGCCGCTCGCCCTGCCCCTTGCGCGGCTCGACGCGGGCTTCGCCGCGCGCGTCGCG
>DATDLP010000259.1:0-4997 GCA_036519255.1 Croceibacterium sp. | reverse complement strand
CCGGCGTCGGATTGTCGACCCGGATTTCACCGAGCTCCGCCTCCAGCGCGGCGAAATCGCGACGGTCGACGGGAATGCACAGCGCGTCGAGGACCTTGGCCGAAGCCCTTGGTGTGATCGAAGAAATCGCCACCGCCAGATCCCTGATGCAGCCGCATAGCGTCGCCAGCACGCGTTCCATCCGCGCCGGGTCGGTCTTGCGCAGCGCCCACGGAGCCTGCTCGTCGATATAGGCGTTGCAGGCGAACACGGCCTGCATCCACGCTTCGATCCCCGCGGCGAAAGCCAGCTTGGCGAACGCCTCGGGCAACTCGACCGCGCAGGCCTGGCGCACTCTGCCGCGCAGCGCCTCGTCGGCCTCGGTCGCGGGCACTTCTGCGGCGATCGCTCCCCCGCAGTTCTTGGCGATGAAGCTCATCACCCGCTGCGCGAGATTGCCGAAACTATTGGCCAGTTCGGCATTGGCGCGGTTGACGATCGCCTCGTGCGACCAGCTGCCGTCCTGCCCGAAGCTGAACTCGCGCAGCAGGAAATAGCGCAGCGTGTCGACCCCGTAGCGATCGGCCAGCTCCCCGGGATCGGTCGCGTTGCCGAGCGACTTCGATTCCTTGACCCCGCGGTTGAGCAGGAAGCCGTGCGCGAACACCGACTTGGGCAGCGGCACGCCGGCGCTCATCAGGAACGCCGGCCAATAGACCGCGTGGAACCGCACGATATCCTTGCCGATCAGGTGCAGATCGGCCGGCCAGAACTTGCGGAAGTCGGCGGTATCGTCGGGATAGCCGAGCCCGGTCAGATAATTGGTCAGCGCGTCGACCCACACGTACATCACGTGGTCGGGCGTGTCGGCGCCCTCCTCGCGCGGGACCTTCACGCCCCAGTCGAAGCTGCTCCGGCTGACCGAAAGGTCGCGCAACCCGCCTTCGACGAAGCTGCGCACCTCGTTGAGCCGCGACTGCGGCCGGACGAATTCCGGCTGCGCGGCGTAGAGCGCGAGCAGCGGCTCCTGGTACTTCGACAGGCGGAAGAACCAGCTTTCCTCGACGGTCCATTCGACCGGAGTGCCCTGCGGCGAGAGCTTTTCGCCCCCCTCCCCTGCGACCAGCTCGCTCTCGTCGTAGTACGCTTCGTCGCGCACCGAATACCAACCCTCGTAGCGGTCGAGGTACAGGTCGCCGCTCGCTTCCATCGCTTGCCAGATCGCCTGGCTGGCGCGGTGGTGGACGTCCTCGGTGGTGCGAATGTAGCGGTCGTACGAGATATCAAGCTTGTCGAACAGCTCTCGGAAATACCCCGACATTTCGTCCGCCAGCTCGCGCGGGGTCACGCCCAGGTCGCGCGCCTTCTGCGCCATCTTGAGCCCGTGCTCGTCGGTCCCGGTCTGGAACCGCACCTCGCGCCCGCGCAGGCGCTGGAAGCGCGCGAGCACGTCGGCGGCGATCGTCTCGTAGGCGTGCCCGATGTGCGGCCGGCCGTTGGGGTAGTGGATCGCGGTGGTAAGGTAGAAAGGCTCAGCCATGCACCGGTGCACTAGGCACCGCGAGCGAGGCGAGCAAGGTGCCGATTTCCATGACCAGCAACCCGGGGTCGAAATTGTAGGTCGGCGCCTGCGCGGCGAGGCGGTTCAGGTCGGAGTGCGCGCCCGTCAGCGCCGGGATCGCACCGACGGGCGTGGTCTCCATGCGCCCGGCCACCACCGCGCGCGCCAGATCGATCGCGGCGAGCTGGCGCTTGCGGTCGGGCCGCGCGCCCATCGCCTCGGCCAGCCGGCCACGGCGGGCGAAATCGGCATCGCCGCACTCGGCGATCTCGCGCATGAGCGAATGGATCGTGCCGAGGTCGAGCTCGACGAACTCGAGCGCGGCACCGGGCGAGCCGCCGCCCGCGGCGATCGCGGCCTCGCGAATCGCCTGATCGGCCTGCGGTGCCTCGCGGCGCAGGATCGCGTCGATTGCCGCACCGTCGAGCGGCGGGAAGCGCAGCACACGACAGCGCGAGCGGATCGTCGGCAGCAGGCGGCCGAGCCGATGCACCACGAGCAGGAAGAAGGTCCCGGCAGGCGGCTCCTCTAGGCTCTTGAGCAGCGCATTGGCGGCACCTTTCTCGAGATCATCGGCCGGGTCGATCACGATCGCGCGGCGGCTGCCGAGCGTCGGCCGCGTGGTCAACCGCTGCTGCATTGCGCGGATCTGGTCGACGGTGATGTTGCGCTTGGTCTGATAGGGCTTGCCCTCCTCGCGCTTCTTCTCGTCGTCGGCGGTGGCCGGGAGCGGCTCGAGGACGATCACGTCGGGATGCCCGCCCGGGGGCTGCGGCACGCCGGCTTCGGCCACCAGCTCGCGCGCCGCGGCGAGCGCGAACGCGGCCTTCCCCACACCGCGCTTGCCGGTGAGGATCCACCCGTGGTGCAGCCGCGGCCCGGCGAGCGCCGCCTGCCATTCGCGCCGCGGATCGTCGTGGCCGGCCAGCGGCATCAGCGCGGCGCCAGCAGCGCTGCGATCGCCTGCAGGACCAGAGCGTGCGTCTCCTCGGGCCCGTCGTCGCTGCAGATGCGCGCGAACCGCGCGGGTTCCGCCTCGGCGATCCGTGCGAACGTGGCGGCGACTTCGGCGTGGTAGGCGGCATCGCGTCCGCCGATCGCGTCGCTTTCTCCGCCGTCGCGCCGGGCGAGCCGCACCGCCGCCGCCTCGGGCGGAATCTCGATCAGCAGCGTGAGATCGGGCAGCAGGCCGTTCGAGCCGATCCCGTGCAGCGCGATCACGTCGCCGTCGGACAAGCCCCCTCCCCCGCCCTGGTACGCGCGCGAGGAATCGACGAAGCGGTCGCTGACCACCCACTGTCCGGCCTCGAGCGCCGGCCGAATCGCCCGCGCGACGTGGTCGGCCCGCGCCGCGGCGAACAGCAGCGCCTCGGCTTCGGCGCCCCAGCCCTCGCCCGGCGGATCGAGCAGTAGTTGGCGAATAGCTTCGGCCCCTGGCGTCCCTCCAGGCTCGCGCGTCAGCAGAACCTCGATACCCTGGGTCCGCAGCGCGTCCGCCAGCAGCCGTGCCTGCGTCGACTTGCCGGCTCCCTCCCCGCCCTCGAACGCGATGAAGCGGCCGCGGCTCACGTGAACAGGCCGGTGAAACCGTTGCGCAGCCGCTCGAGCACGTTGGCCCGCGCGACCGGCTCGGCCGCGACCAGCGGGACATCGTGCGGCTGCTGCCCGGGCACCGCGACGCGCAGGAAGGCGACCTGCTGGCCTTCGCGAATCGGCGCGTCGATCGGTCCGCGATAGCGGATCGACAGCTTGACCCCTGCAGCCCGCGCCTGCGGCACGCTTGCGAAAACCGGGCGCGCAGTCTGCAATGCCACGGCGCCCGCTGCGCCGTTCTGCACTCTCGCGTGCCCGACCGCCAGCTTGCCGGGGAGGATCTGCCGACTCTCGAAGGCGTCGAAGCCCCAGCGCAGCAGATCGCGCGCGGTGCTGTTGCGGATCGAGGCGGTCGGGGCGGCGGCGACGACCATCACCAGCCTCCGCCCGTTGCGCTCGGCCGAACCGAGGAAATTGTAGCCCGACTGGCGGGTGAAGCCGGTCTTCATTCCGTCGGCGCCTTCGACCACGCCCGTGACCGGATCGTGGTTGCTCTGCGTGATGTCGTGATAACGCATCCCGCGGTGGCCGAAGTAGCGGCGGTAGAGGCCCGGATACCGCGTGGTCAGCGCCTCGGCCAGGATCGCGAGGTCGCGCGCGCTGGTGTAGGTCTGGCCTTCGTCGGGCCAGCCGTTGGGCGTGCCGAAATGTGTGTTGCGCATGCCGAGCTCGGCCGCGTGCTGGTTCATCAACCCGAGCCAGGTTTCCTGCGAGCCCGTCGCCGCCATCGCCAGCGCCACCGCCCCGTCGTTGGCCGAGACCGTGGTCACGCCGAGCAGGAGCTGGCCGACCGTCACCTGGTCGCCCGCCTCGAGGAACATCGACGAGCCCTCGCCCGACCACAGCTCGGCCACTTCCTGGCTGATCGTCACCGGTGTCTCGGGCGCGATCTTGCCTTGCTCGATCAGCCGGAAGGCGGTGTAGGCGGTCATGACCTTGGTCACCGAGGCCGGGACGAACCTCCGGTCGGCGTCGCGCGTGAACAGCGTCTGGCCGCTCGACAGGTCGATCAGCAGCGCAACGGGAATTTCCTCGGGCACCGGGGGCGCGGTGGCCGAAGGCAGCGCGACGATGTCGGCGGAAGCTGCGAGAGGTATCCCGGGCAGCGCCGCCAGCGACAGCGCGAGCCCCGACCGAACCAGAGTGACGTACCGCAAAACCGCTCCTACCGCCCGAACGGCGAGTCAGGAATGTGCCCGGTCAGCCGTTCGTGAAGATTCGCGCATCGCTATAGCCCGCGGCCCGGACCTTGGCGAGCGAGGCCTCGGCTTCTCCCCGGGTGGCGAAAGGCCCGGTGCGGACGCGGTAGAACGCTCCGGACCGGCTGACCTCGCCGCCGACGACGTTGGCGGCCCTGGCTGCCCGGTCCGCGGTGGAGAACGCCGCGGCCTGGACGACGAATCCGCCGTCGACGGTCTCGCGCACCGCAGCGGGCGGCGGCGTGCGGGCCACCGCGACCTCCGCGCCCGAATCGATCGGCGGCAGCGGCGGCGGGCTCGCACCAGTTTGCGCAGGCGCGGTCGGTCGCTGTGGGACCACGGGGGCAGGCTGATGCTGCGCGGGCAGCGCCGGCGCGGCCGCCAACTCGGGCTGCGGAGCCGGAGTTGCCGCAACGTCCCGGAGCGGAACGGGCCTGGCCCCTGGGAGCTTGCGCCGCAGCACCTCGACCAGTGGCATCGGCGTATCCATGCGCAGCGGTGCAGGCTGGCCGGCACGCAGCAGCGCACGCTGTTCTTCCGGCGGGTTCACCCGCCGCACGCGGACCGGGCTGTCCTGAACGACACCGAGCTGCGTCAGCGCGCCCGGGGAGAGCGCGACGAGCTCGGTCCCGGTCATCGGCCCGCGGCGCTCGATGCGCACCAGC
>DATDLP010000258.1:0-5953 GCA_036519255.1 Croceibacterium sp. | reverse complement strand
CGTGAACGCGGCGCTCGAGCAGCGACAGCGGCAGCGCGCCGCCGCCGAGCACGGCGTCGTGGAACGCGCGGATGTCGAACTTGCCGCCGAGCTCACGCTCGGCTTCGGCGCGCAGCTGCTGGATGCGGATCATGCCCACCTTGTAGCTCGTCGCCTGGCCGGGCATGACGATGTAGCGCCGCACTTCGCTGCGGATCGTCTCGGCCGGCTGCGGCGAGTTGGCGGTGAAGTAGGCGATCGCCTCGGCCTCGTTCCAGCCCTTCGAGTGAAGCCCGGTATCGAGCACCAGACGGATCGCGCGCCACAGTTCCGAGCTGAGCCGGCCGAAATCCGCGTAAGGATCGGCGTAGGTCGCGGGCATCTCCTTGGCGAGCTTCTCCGCATAGAGCCCCCAGCCCTCGGCGTAGGCGCCATAGCCGTACTGGGTGCGGAAGGTCGGCACCCCGGTCAGCTCCTGCGCGATCGATATCTGCATGTGATGCCCGGGCAGCCCCTCGTGGTAGGCGACAACTTCGAGCATGTTCTTCGGGTAGGCGGTCATGTCCGACAGGTGCGCGTAGTAGATTCCCGGACGAGAGCCGTCGGGCGAACCTTCGCGGTAGTGCTGCGCGCCCCCGTCCTGCTCGCGAAACGCCTCGACCCGCCGGACTTCGAGCGCAGCCTTGGGCAGCAGGCCGAAATAGTTCGGCAATTGCGCCTCGATGTTGGAGATCGCCGCCTTCGAGGCGTCGATATAGGCCTGCGCGCCCTCGTCGTTGTCGGGGAAGTAGTTCCACCCGGCGGTGCGCACGTGTTCGAAAAACGCCTTGAGATCGCCGTCGAAGCCGACGCGCTCCCTTATCGCGTTCATCTCGCCGTGAATGCGTGCGACCTCGTCGAGCCCGATCTGGTGGATTTCCGCGGCGCTGAGGTCGGTGGTGGTGCTCGCGCGCAGCCGGTCGGCATAGTACGCGGCGCCGTCGGGCAGGCCGCCAACGCCGGTGGCGATCTCGGGCGCGTTCGGGCGATCTGCTTCCATGAACGCGATCAGCCGCTGGTACGCGGGCAGGTAGCTGCCCTTGAGCGCCGTCTCCAGCCGGTTGCGCAGGTCCTGCGCTTCCGGCTCGCCGATCTTGCCCGCCTCGGCCAGCGCCGCGATCTTCGCCTTGCCATCGGCCCACAGCGCCGTGTCGGACCCGCCGGTGAACGGCGCGCCGTCGATCAGCTTCTTCGCCTCGGCGATGACGATGTCGTAGGCGAAATAGGGCGGGCGCACGCCGCGTGCGGCATTGGCCTCGGCGCGCTCCGTGAGCTGGCCGAGCACGTGCTCGAACTGGCCCACGCGCGAGATGAAGGCGGCCATGTCGGTCGGCGTCTCCACCCGGTGCATCGAGATGAGCTGCGACGGCAGCGACGCGTGCACGCCTTGCATCTGGGTGAAGATGTAGGAGTTGCCGCGCCACTTCGCCGCGCGGGCGGCGCTCTCGTACTCGTATTTCCACAGGTCGTACGACAGCCGGTCCTGCGCTCCGAGCTTGTCGTAGTCGAACTCGCGCTCCATCTCCTCGACGCTCGCCTTGTGCCACGCCAGCTGCCAGTCGGCCGCTTCGATCGAGGAGTCGCCGAGGTCGCCGTAGCGATCGCGCCGCCCGAGCGAGGTCAGCCACAAGGGGTCGAACTGCAATTGCTGCTCGAACTTCTCTTCGAACCAGCGATTCAGCCGCTCGCCTTCGCTCGCCGCAGGCTGCTCCTGCGCGACCGCCGGCGCCGTGGCGAGAGTCAGCGGGAGCGATGCGGCCGCGAGGGCCAGGGCGAGTGTCAGGCGCATAGGGTTCCTTCAGCTTGGGATCGTCGCCTGCCGGCGTCGTGCGAGCGAGGCTAGCTGCAAGCGGGCAAAGGGCAAGCCAGCGCCTCGCTCACCATCAGTCCATCTTGACTCCACTATGGTATGTTGTAACATTCTTTTTCCCTGAATGGGAGAGCGACGATGAACCAGAAGGTGAACTACAAAGCGCTCGCGATCAGTGTGATCGCAGCCGGTCTGATCTTCGGCTACATGTTGATGGAAACGGGAAAACTGGAAGACGCCGCCGCGGCGCACGGGGAGAAAAGGGCGGCATTGGCCGCTTCCTCCGAGCGTTAGTTCGGCCTGGCAGTGCAGCCACCTCCGGCGAGAATCGCGCCTAGCGCAATTGCATGTCGCGGCTCTCGTCCGGTATCCGCACCTCGATGCCGTCGAGCGCGTCGCTGAGGAGGATCTGGCACGAGAGCCGGCTGGTGCGGCAGGCGCCGGTCGCGAGGTCGAGCATGTCCTCCTCGTCCTCGACCGCGGCAGGCAGGCGATCGAACCATTCGGGCGGCAGGATCACGTGACAGGTCGAGCAGGCCATCTGCCCCTCGCAGGTCCCCTCGAGCGGCATGCCCGCCGCTTGCGCGACCTCGAGCAGGTTCGCACCCGGCAGCGCTGTCGCGGCCACCCGCTGGCCGTCGCGCGTAATGAAGTTGACTTGAATCACGGCTATCCTTGCTGCGCTGCAGCATGATTGATCATTTCGGCCGCAGATTCAAGCTCGTCCATCGTCGTGTAGCGCCCGACGCCGAGCCGGATCGAGCTGCGCGCCTGCGCCGGCGAGAGCCCGATCGCCGCCAGGATCCGGCTTGGCTTGCCGCTCTCGCTGGCGCAAGCCGATCCGGCGGAGAACGCGACCTCGCGCACGTCGGACATCAGCCGCGCGACGTCGACTCCGTCGCGGCGCAAATTGAGGTTGCCCTTCCAGCGCTGAACGGCGTGGCCGTTGAGCTGCCAGTCACGGAATAACGCGCGCGCGCGCTCCCACAGCGCGCACACATGCTCGGCATCCTCGGCCATCCGCCCGAGCGCGAGCTGCGCGGCCGCGCCCATGCCGGCGCACAGGGCCGGACTCAGCGTGCCCGAGCGCAGCCCGCCTTCTTGTCCGCCCCCCGTGGTTTGCGGTAGCAACTCGACTCCGTCGCGCACCCACAGCGCGCCGATGCCCTTGGGGCCGTGGAACTTGTGCGCGCTCACGGCGATCAGGTCGGCTTCGTGGATGCGCATCTTGCCCGCGGCCTGGACCGCGTCGCACACGAGCAGCGCTCCGGCTTTCTTCGCCGCCTCGTACACGTCCCAGGTCGGCTGAATCGTCCCGATCTCGTTGTTGACCTGCATCACCGCGACGATCCCGACGCTATCGGGCAACCGGAAGTCGTGGTCGAGCATGCCGCTGCCGCGCACCGGCAGGATCGTGGTATCGCCCGGCAGATCGAGCGCCGTGTCGAGCACCGCCGAATGCTCGATCGCGCTCACCGCCACCGGCTTGCCGCTCCGCCCGGGCTCGCACCCGCGCATCGCCAGGTTCAGCGCCTCGGTTGCGCCGCTGGTGAACACCACCCGGCCCCCGGGCGGGAACAGCGCCTCGACCTGCTCGCGCGCGAGCTCGACCGCCGCCTCGGCGCGGCGCCCGAGCCTGTGCGCGCTGTGCGGGTTGCCGAAGCCCACCCCCTCCGGCCCGTCGAGCCAGCGCAGCATCGCCTCGCGCGCCTCGGGGGCGAGCGGCGTGGTGGCCTGGTAATCGAGGTAGATCATGCGCTTTCGACCGCTTCCTTCCACGCGTCGGCAAACGCCTCGAGCTCGCTCAGCGTCGTGTTCCAGCCGAGGCTCACCCGCACGGTGCGCGCGGCGACCTCGGGCTCGACGCCGAACGCCGCGAGCGCGCGGCTCTGCTTGAGCGTGCCCGACGAACACGCGCTGCCGGCGGAGATCGCGAATCCCATCGCGTCGAGCTTGATCACCAGCGCCACCGCGCTGAGCCGCTCGGACGCGACCGCGAGCACGTGCGAGCACTGCGCGCCGAACCGCAGCACCTCGCCGCTGTGGTCGAGCAGATCCTTGAAGTCATAGCGGTCGGGGTACGAGGTCGGCCACGACTCGACCCCGCCGGCCTCGAGCGCGGCGGCGAAGCCAAGCACGCCCGGCAGGTTCTCGGTCCCCGCGCGGTACCCGCGCTCGTGCCCGCCGCACGGCTCGAGCATGGCGAAATCGCGCACCAGCAGCGCACCGACGCCGACCGGTCCACCAAGCTTGTGCGCGGAGACCACGATCATGTCCGCATCGGGCAAGGGCACGCGGCCGGCCGACTGCGAGCAGTCGGCCAGAAACAGCCCCCCCGCCGCGCGCACTTGCGCCAACGCCGCGGTGCCTTCGTGTGGAATCAGCACCGTGCCGGTTTCCGAATTGACCGACTGCACCACGACGATCGCCCGGCCCGGCCGCGCGAGCGCACCTGCGAGCGCGTCGCCGTCGAGCTGCGCGCACCCGTTCTCGTCCTTGCCGAGCGGCACGACCTCGGCATCCGCCGCAGCGCGGAACACCGAGTCGTGCTCGACCGCCGAGACCAGCCGGCGTTCGGCCTTCGCCCGCCCGAGTCCGAGCGCCAGCGCCTCGCTCGCGCCTGAGGTAAAGATCACCTCGCCGTCCCAACCGAACGCGGCCTTGATTCGGCAGCGGGCCTCCTCGAGCGCGGCGCGCGCGGCGCGGCCCTCGGCGTGCGGGCTCGACGGATTGGCCCAGATGGCGAAGCCTTCGCGCACGGCTTCGGCCGCCTCGGGGCGGAGCGGCGTGGTCGCGGCGTGATCGAGATAGATACGGGTCATGGCACTGGATTGGGCACGGCAATTGCGAAACTGGGCGTTCGCACTATATAGCCCCGCACTTCGGCCGCGCCACCTGCGAGCCGGTCCCACGATTCAGACGAGCGACGTTCATGCCATCCGTCATCTTCCCCGGCCCCGAAGGCCGCCTCGAAGGCCGTTTTTCCCCCGCCCCGCGTCCGCGCGCGCCGGTGGCGATGATCCTCCACCCGCATTCGCAGGGCGGCGGGACGATGAACGACCGTATTGTGCAGCGGCTGTACAAGACGTTCGTCGACCGCGGCTTCGCCACGCTGCGCTTCAACTTCCGCGGCGTCGGCCGCAGCCAGGGCAGCTTCGACAACGGCATCGGCGAATTGTCCGACGCGGCCTCGGCGCTCGACTGGGTGCAGACGATCCACCCCGAGGCTCAGACCACCTGGGTCGCGGGCGTGAGCTTCGGCGCGCTGATCGGCATGCAGCTGCTGATGCGCCGGCCGGAGATCCGCGGGTTCATCTCGATCGCCCCGCCGGCGAACATGTACGACTTCTCGTTCCTCGCCCCCTGCCCAGCCTCGGGCATCTTCATCCAGGGCGCGGCGGATACCGTGGTCCAGCCGAGCGCGGTGGTGAAGCTGGTAGAGAAGCTTCGCACGCAGAAGCACATCACGATCCATCACGAAGAGATTCCGCGGGCCAACCACTTCTTCGAGAACGAGATCGACGATCTGATGCGCGCGACCGACAACTACCTCGACTTCCGGCTCGACCCGAGCTGCCCGATCCGCTGAGCTGAATTCCCGACAGGCGCAAACTTGCGCTTGCCGGGAACTGTTCTCGTGATGTAATGTTACATTATAACACGAGTCGCCGCTCTCACCGCCCTGAGGGCGGCGGCACCGGAGAGGAGGCGAGTATGTCTTACCTGAACCAGGCACACGATCCGCGCCGACGGGCCACGGCGATCGTTACCGTCGGCGCGGTACACGCGTTGCTGGCCGTCGGGGTGGTCACCGGCCTCACCATCAATGCCGATCGGATCATTCCAGATATCATCGAAGCCACCAATATTCCGCTCGATCCGCCCGAACCCGAGCCGACCGAGCCGCCGCCCCCAAAGCCGGACCCGATCAACTATATCCCCCCCGCGCCCGTACCGCCGATCCCGCTCCCTCCGGTGCCGGGACCGACCTACGAGGAATTCGACCCGACCAAGCTCATCATCGACGAGGTCCCGTACTTCCCGACCCCCGGACCAACGGCGCAGCCGGCACCGCCCGCTCCGATCACGCCCCCGAAGCGGGCCGTGCCGCGCAACGGCAACTGG
>DATDLP010000257.1:0-6792 GCA_036519255.1 Croceibacterium sp. | reverse complement strand
CGCCGCCGCCGCCGCGTCCACGGGCGTCGGCCTCCACCGCCGAGGCACCGATCAGCACCACCGCGGCGAATATTGCGAGGAACTTGCTGAGGATCTTCATTGCGCTGCCTCCCCCGCCTCGACGGCGGCGAATGAAATGGCGACGGCATTGCCGGCCGGCACGTACGTGAACACCGCCGGATCGAATGTTGGATTGGTTTGCCAGGTCAGCCGCGCGGTGAACGTCGGCAACGTCGGATCGGTGCGATCGATCAGCACGAACTTGCGCGGTAGCGGGCGGTCGCCCTGCTCCATCCACAGCTCCCAGTCGAAATCGTCGGTACGATAGGCCCAGTGATCGGTCGCCACGCCGTCGAGTGTCGCAGTGCCGACGCTGAACGCCGAAGTCAGCAGCCCGATGTCGTCGGCATGGTCGGCGTCGGCCCAACGGAAAAGGTCTGCCAGCGGCAGCTCGATACCGGTCTTCTCGTACAGCGCGTCGAGGAACTCGCGATTGGTCCCCGGCGCGTCGACCGTCGCATAATAGCCGAGAGTCGGGGCAACCAGCGTGAAGTTCTTGCCGTCGAAGTAGAACTGCCGGTTCTTCTGGTCGCTGACCCAGTCGGCACGGATGCCGGGGCTGCCCACCAGATAGGTGGTGACCATGTCGAGCTGGACCTTCTGGTCGTTCACCGTGATGACGTCGAGCGAGCCCTCGGAGATCAAGCGGAACGACTTCAGCGTCTGCAGGTAGGTGCTCATGGCCTTGAGCGCCTCGACCGCGCGCGGATCGACGTCGCTCTGATCTGCCGCCACGGCTTCGGCCGCCGACGACTGCGCATATGCAGGCTGCACGGCAAGGGCCGCCGCACATCCCAGCAGCAGTAAGACTCGCATCGTTACGCCTCCCTAGCTTTGCGCCGGAAGGATGCGAGCCGGACCGCGCTTGTGCCATCGGGGTTTCCCCCAAGAGGACCCGAGGGTGAGTCCCGCATGACGTGCCGCGCGACGTCTGAATTCAAGGAGATGGATGGGAGCGGAGGACGGACTCGCGTCAGTGTCACCGTCACCAACACCGGCGACAGGGAGGGCGTGGAGGTGGTCCGGCTCCACCTCCCCGCGCAGCCCGGTGGCAACGGTTCGGGTTCGAGAAGGTCGATCTCGCACCCGGAGAAAGCAAGCGTCACGCTCGCCGCCGATCCGCGGCTGCTTGCCGAATACGTTGTCGCCAGACGCGGCTGGATCATCGCGCCGGGCAACTATCAGGTTGCCATCGGCCCCGATGCGGGCACGATGGCGCTCGCCGGCAGCGCGCGCCTCTCCGGCCGGACGCTGAAACCCTGACCTGACCCAGCCGGAATTTCGAGGAGCAACGCCAATGCCTCGCCTTCGCAGCCTTACCGCCGCCATCCTGCTCGCCGGCCTCGCGGCCCCGGCCGCTGCGCAGATCACCACCGCCGAGGTCAGCGGCGGCACAGTTGCCGGCACCGTGCAAGGCGGCGTCGCGGTGTTCAAGGGCATCCCGTTCGCCGCGCCGCCGCTAGGCACGCTACGCTGGGCGTCTCCCGCACCGGTCGGCCCCTGGAGCGGCACGCGCCAGGCCGTGCAGTTCGGCCCGCCGTGCATCCAGGATCGGTCGATGATGCAGCTCATGGGCCTGGCCGGCTCGCCGAGCGAGGATTGCCTCTACCTCAACGTCTGGACACCGGCAAAAGCCAAGGACGAGAAGCTGCCGGTCATGGTGTGGATCTACGGCGGCGGCTTCGCGGGCGGCGCCACCGGGGCCCCGCTCTACGACGGGACGAAGCTTGCCGAGAAAGGCGTGATCGTCGTCAGCGTGGCTTACCGCCTCGGCGCCTTCGGCTTCCTCGCGCATCCCGAGCTGGCGCGCGAGAGCGGCCACGGCTCGGGCAACTACGGGCTCGAAGACCAGATCGCCGGGCTCGAGTGGGTGCGCGACAACATCGCGCAATTCGGCGGCGACCCCGACAACGTGACGATCTTCGGCGAAAGCGCTGGCGGCATCGCCGTCTCGATGCTCGCCGCCTCACCGCTTGCCAAAGGGCTGTTCGCCAAGGCGATTTCCGAAAGCGGCGGCAACTTCACGCCGCCGCGGCAGGGCGTCGAGCAGCAGGGCCAGGCCTTCCTCGCGGCGATCGGTGCGGCCGATATCGCCGCGGCGCGCGCGCTGCCGGCGGAGACGATCCAGGCCGGCCCCGGCGCGAGCGCAATGGGCGGCTTCTGGCCGAACGCCGACGGTTACGTGCTGCCGGACGACCAGTTCGTGCTCTACAGCCAGGGCCGGTTCAACGACACGCCGGTGCTGATCGGCACCAATTCGAACGAAGGCGCAATGTTCGTGCCCGGACCGGTCTCGCCCGAGCAGTTCGCAACGAACGTCCGCGCGCAATACGGCGCCAGCGCCGACGCGCTGCTCGCGGTCTATCCCCACGCCACGCCCGAGCAGGCGCTGCAATCGAGCCGCGACGTGTTCCGCGAAACCTCGTTTGCCTGGCCGACCTGGGCCTGGGCGCGGCTGCAGACCGAGAAAGGCCGGCACCCCGCCTACGTCTACTATTTCGACGTGCGCGCGCCCGAGCAGCCCGACGGGTCGAACCACGCGTCCGAGATGCCCTATGTGTTCGGCAACCTCGACATTCCGACGCTGGGCGGGAGCAGGCCGGACAAGCCGACCTCCGACCAGATGATGAGCTACTGGACCAACTTCGCGAAGACCGGAAACCCACACGGCCCCGGGGTCCCCGAATGGCCCGCGTTCACCGTCGAGGCGCAGCAAGTTCGCCTGATCGGCACCTCGCCCGGCATCGCGGTCATTCCCAACCTGCCGCAGCTCCGGGCTTGGGAAGAGCACTACGCAGGCCAGCGGGCCGCCAACGACTGAACCCCGCCCGCGCCAGTCATCGATTGACCTTTGCCGAGGTTGGCGCGAGCAATCGGATCGATGGCACGAGACGAGCAGCGCCCCCCGACGATCAAGGACGTTGCGCGCGAAGCGGGCGTTTCCTTCAAGACCGTCTCGCGCGTGATCAACGGCAGCAGCTCGGTGAACCCGGACATGCGCGCGGCCATCGAGGCGGCGATGGAGCGGCTGGCGTACCGCCCCAATCGCGGCGCGCGCAGCTTGCGCAGCAATCGCTCGTACACGCTCGCGCTGTTGTGCGGCAGCCTGCCGCCGCTGCACGATGTCGACGCCGATACGCCGTCGTACTTCACCGACTTCCTGCTCGAGCTGATCGTCGGCTGCGAACGCGGCAGCCGGCGCAGCGGGTACCACATGATTCTCGAGTTCCTCGACGACGAGCGCGATGGCGCGATCGAGGACGAGGCGCGTGCGCTGATCGCCGACCTCAAGCCCGATGGCGTTCTCCTTGCCCCGCCGCTGAGCGACCAGACCGCGCTGATGGACCTGCTCGACGCGCAAGGCATCGCGTTCGTGCGGCTGATGCCAGGCACCGCCCTCGAGCGCGGCGCGTGCTTCATGATCGACGACTTCGCCGCCGGGCGCGAGATCGGCCTGCGTCTGCTCGAGGCGGGGCACCGCGACATCGCTTTCGTCTCGGGGCTGCGCAACCACATCGCTGCCGGTGCCCGGCATGGCGGCCTCGCGGCTGCGGTGGCGGAGTTTCCCGATGCGCGGATTCGCGTGGTCGCGGGTGACTTCTCCTACGCCTCCGGCGTCCGCGCCGCGCACGAGCTGTTCGACGGGCGAGACCGCTCCACCGCCATCTTCGCGGCCAACGACGCGATGGCGGCCGGCGTGATCAACACCGCTGCGCAGAAAGGAGTCGCCGTTCCCGCCGACGTCTCCGTCGTGGGCTTCGACGACTCGTTCTTCGCGCGCCTGCTGACCCCACGACTGACCACTGTGCGCCAGCCGACCCGGGAAATCGCCCAGACCGCAACCGCGATGCTGATCGACAGCGCGCAGAACGGCCGGCCGCTCGACGCGCGGACCGTGCGCCTGCCTTACGAGATCGTCGATCGGGCCAGCCTGGCCGCATCCCCTTCTGCCTAGAACGGGCTCAGCCGTACGCCTTGTTGCACTTAGCGGTCATCACTTGGACGAAAACAGCGGACGCGTCCCTGGCGACCGCGATCGCGACCGTCAGCAGGAGCAGGACCGCTCGCACCGACACCGTGCAATCAAATTCCTTTCCGGCGTGCCCATCATCATTGCAGGATAATGCCCGCGCCGGCGGGAAACAGCGGCATGGCGGAATCGTCGGGCGCCCCCGGGTCCTGCCCTTCAACGGCCGACATGCTCGAAGGCAGCTCGAACGGCAGGCGGCCGCGTGCCGCCGCCCGCCCCAGCAGCACGTCGAACACCGCCTTGTCGCTCGCCCCGAAGTTGGCGAGGATCACGTCGGCGTGGTCCGCAATCCCGGTCAGCACGGCGGGGCGATCGAGAAACACCGCGAGGACGCGCGGCACTCCGGGTCGTGCCCGCAGCAGCGCGTCGTAGGCCGGATCGCCCGGACGGAAGTCGAGCCGCCCTTCCTTCTGGCGGCTGCCGAAGAAGTGGTGCGGATGCAGCAACTCCGCGGGGCTTTCCGCGCGAACCAGCACGACATCGGCCGCGGCGGGGTCGTCAACCGGGATCAGCCCCGCCTCGCGCGCGGCCGCGGGGTCGACCCCTTGCAGCCAGACGCGGCGCTTGTCCGCCGGCAGTGGAAGAACTCCGCCCGCGTTCTTGAGCAGGACCTGCGCCGTGGCCTGGACCCGCGTGGCCAGCGCGCGATCCTGCTCGGTTGCGGTCACCGCCGCCGCCAATTGCGGATCGACGTAGGGGTTGTCGAACAGGCCCAGGCGGAACTTCGGGATCAACACGCGCACGACCGACTGGTCGAGCCGCGCCGTGGAGACCTCGCCCGCTTCGGCCGCCTCGAGCAGCGGCCCCACTTCGTCGGTGCCGCCGAACTGGTCGAGCCCGGCGGCCAGCCCGGCGATGTAGCGCTGCTTGACGCCCAGGTCCTCGACACCCCACGGCGTGGCGATCTCGGGCGGCCGCTGCGGCGCATCGGCGGTCGGCGCGCGGCAGCGCTCGGGGCAGTCGCGGGTGATCGCCCAGTCCGACAGGATCAGCCCGCGATAGCCGAATTCGCCGCGCAGCAGGTCCTGCAGCAGTTGCTTGCTGTAGCCCGGCGACAATTGCTCGGCCGGCTGGCCGAGCACGGCGGTGTCCTGCAGGATCGGGTAGGCCGGCATGACCCCGCCGGCCCCGGCGGCGAGCGCGCCGCGGAACGCCTCGACGTGCTGCGCGAAAGCGGCGCCCGGGCGGGCAAAACGGCCATAGTAGTTGTGGCCGTCGTACCCGTCGGGCTGCGCGCCGTAGCCGACCCAGTGCTTGACCACGGCGATCACGCCGTCGCGCGCGAGACCGTCGGCCGCGCCCTGAAAGCCGGCGACGTAGGCGGCACCGAGGCGGCTGGTCAGCTCCGCTTCGCTGCCGAAGGTCCCCGCCTGGCGCGGCCAGCGCGGCTCGGTCGCCAGATCGAGCTGCGGCGAGAGCGTCATGTGGATTCCGACCGCGCGGTATTCCTTGCGCGCGATATCGGCGAAACGCCGCACCAGCTCGGGGTCGCGCAGCGCCGCGAAGCCGAGCAACTCGGGCCACTGGGTGCTGTGCGCGCTGCTTTCGCTCGCGCCGAGCACGTACTGGAAGTGGTTGCGCGGATCGCTGCTGATGGTGAGCGGGATGCCGAGCCGCGTGGCTTCGGCCAGCGCCTGGATCGCGTTGTTCTGCTCGGCAAGCTCGGCGGGAGGCAGCGTCAGCCGGGTGATGAAGCTGGTGACGTGCTTGGTCTCCACCAGCCGCGCCGCCGCCTCGAGATCGTAGCTCGGCGCCCGCCCCATCTCACCGCCCTGCCCGGGCAGGGTCGAGTGCATCAGCATGCCAACCTTCTCGGCGAGCGTCATGCGTCTCACGAGGTCTTCGGCGCGCCTTTCGGGCGAGAGGCGCCAGTCCTCGAACGGCGCCAGCTGGCCGTCGGCTTCGAGATCGCGGAAGCGGAGGCCGTCGGCCGTGATGACCGGCTTTGCTCTCGCTCCCAGCTCGATCTGCTCGTGGGCGGATGCCACCGGCGGGCCAGAGGTGGTCGCGCAACCGCTCAGTAACGCGGCGGTGAAGCTCAAGAGGACCAGAGGTTTCCGGTAAAACGGCCGCACAACGCCTCTGCTCATGAATGCCTGTCCAATCCCGTCTCGCTGGATTTCCCGCTCCCTGCGCCTGCTATCGGCAGGGGAATCTCAGACGCGGATGTCGCAATCCAAGACAACGTTGTCAAACGGGTGTGGAGGAGAGTGCGATGGCCGAGATCTGGCGATCGAGCTCGGCATAGCCAAGACCTCGGTCGTGACCTTCCGCCAGCGCGCCTATCGCCGCCTGGGCGTGACGAGCCCGTTCGAACTATGCGGTCTGGTCGCGCATTGAGAGGCCGGTAAAGGTTACATCGCTTTGTAGAAGCGGATCCTGACAGCCGGCCCGTTTCCGGGCGGCGCCCCTTCAAGCGTGCCGATGAATGCGCTCCGGTTGAGCCACTCGTATTTGCCCTTCGGTGCTTCGAACCTCGGTTGAGTGACCGCCGGCCCCGTCCGGCCGGGCTCGGGCGGACACAACGCGCCAACGTTGACAACATTGATCACCACGCCGTCGTCGGTCTTGATCATGTAGTCGGCCTCGATCTCGGTGCAGCCATCCGAGCGGGTCAGTTGCCAGTCCCAGCCGCCCGCGATGATGGTCCCCTGGATGCCGGGGCCGGAAAAGGTGCCACCGGTGATCGGGACGATGTTGCG
>DATDLP010000256.1:0-3282 GCA_036519255.1 Croceibacterium sp. | reverse complement strand
CGTCGAGCACTTGCGGCGGCGTGTCGAAGTCAGGCTCGCCCACGGAAAGCGAGATGATATCGCGCCCGGCCTCGCGCAGCGCGGTCGCGCGGTCGGTCATCGCGGTGGTGCCCGATGCGGCGATGCGCCGCAGCGACAGGCTCAGGTGCTCGTGGCTCATCCAATCAACCTTGCAGCGATCAGCCCGCGTAGCGCGTTGCCGATGAAGAATCCGTTGGCGAGGTCGTCGAGCGTGAGCTCGGCCTCCTCGGCGCGGCCCTCGGCGAGCAGCTCGCCGCGCAGCACGCCGGGCAGCAGGCCGAGCCCGGCGCGCGGGGTCAGCAGCTTGCCTTCGCGCTCGACGAACACGTTGGTGTAAGTGCCCTCGGTGACGAGGCCGTCCTCGCGCACAAACACCGCGTCGCGCGCGCCGTGCACCTGCGCGACCGCGAGTGCCTCGGCGTGGAAGCCGCGGTCGGTGGTCTTGTGGCGCAGCCGCCAGTCGCCGGGCTCGACCGGCAGCGGCAGCGCGATGACATCGGCCACGCCGTCCTGCGCCGGCGGCAGCGGCGCGGTCTCGAGCGCGATCTCGCCGCTGCGCGCGAGCAGCAGCCGCAGCTTGGTCGGTGCCTCGAGCTCGAAGCACAGCGCCTGGATGCGGTTGCGCGTCTCGTGGCGGTCGAACGCGAAGCCGAGCTCGGCCGCGCTGGCCTTGATGCGCGCGAGGTGCAGCTCGAGCCGCGGCACGCCGTCCTCGGGATCGAACCGCATCGTCTCGATCAGGTCGTGCCCGCCGGCGCGGCCGCGCGCGAAGCCGCCCTTGACCAGGCATTCGCGCCATTCGGCCATGCCCTCGCTGTCGGCGACGATCGCCCCGCCCACGCCGAGCACGACATGGTGGCGGTCGTTCTCGCCCGGTGTCAGGCGCACGGTGCGGATCGCGACGTTGAACGCCGCATCGCCGGTTCCATCGATCCGGCCGATCGCGCCACAATAAGGTCCGCGCGCATCGCGCTCGATCTCGTCGAGCAGCTCCATCGCCCGAATCTTGGGCGTGCCGGTGATCGAGCCGCACGGAAACAGCGCACGAATCATGTCGACCGCGCCCTTGCCCGGCAGCAGCTCGGCGCGCACGGTCGAGACCATCTGGTGCACCGTGGGGTAGCTCTCGATCGCGAACGGCTGCTCGACCCGCACCGAGCCCGCCTCGGCCACGCGGCTGAGGTCGTTGCGCATCAGGTCGACGATCATCAGGTTCTCGGCCTGGTCCTTGACCGATGCGGCGAGCTCGGCGGCAAACGCGGCGTCCTCGTCCTGCGTCCGGCCGCGCGGTCGGGTGCCCTTCATCGGCTTGACCTTGGCCGCGCCGCCGCGAAGCGAGAAGAACAGCTCGGGGCTGAACGACAGCAGCCAGTGCGAGCCGTCGAAGATCAGCCCGCCGTAGCCGGCGCCGGCCTCGGGCCGAATCGCGGCATAAAGCGCCAGCGGATCGCCGCGTGCGGGACCGGCGAGCGGCATCGTCAGGTTGGCCTGGTAGATGTCGCCGGCGCGGATCGCGTCCTGCAGCGCGGCGAACGCGTCGAGGTAGCCGCCCACCGACAGCTGCGGCTCGAGCGGGCCGATCGAGGCCCCATGCGATTCCGCGCCCCTCCCCGCGCGATCGGCCAGCCATTGCGGCACTTCGGCGGCGGGGATGATCGTCGCGGAGTCGAACAGCCCGAACCACAGCAGCGGCCCGTTCGCGCCGCTGCGCGCCGCCGCGCGCGGGGCCAGCCTGGGCTCGAGCGCCAGCCCGGCCTCGTAGGCGAGGTAGCCGGCCAGCGTCCCGCCGCCCGCGCGACGCGCGGCGTCTGCGGCTTCGAGCATCGGAAGGACCTGCTCGGGACGCCGCGCGACGAAGATCTCGCGCGGGCGCTCGAACAGGTGCGCGGCGCAGGCACCCTCGGCGCGCGCGTCGTCGAGCAGGACGAATGGTTCGGCCATCGGGCTCGCTCTAGCTTCTAATCGGGCCTTGTCTATCGCCAGACCGCCAGCCAGACCCGCAGCAGGAGCGAACGGAGGCAGACATGGCGGCGTTATTCCTCGGGCTCGGTGCAAACGGCGAGCGGCAGCAGCTCGATCTCACCACCGCCAATCGCCACGGACTGATCGCCGGCGCGACCGGCACCGGCAAGACCGTGACGCTGCAGGGCCTCGCGGAAGACTTCTCGGCCGCCGGTGTGCCGGTGTTCCTCGCCGACGTGAAGGGCGACCTGTCGGGCATCGCGATGGCCGGCTCGCCCACGTTCAGGCACGCCGACAGGCTCGAGGCGCGCGCCGCCGAGCTCGGGATGAGCGACTACGCCTATGCCGACAACCCGGCGGCGTTCTGGGATCTGTTCGGCGAGAAGGGGCACCCGATCCGCACCACGGTGAGCGAGATGGGGCCGCTGCTGCTCGCGCGGCTGCTCGGGCTCAACGAGACGCAGGAGGGCGTGCTCAACGTCGCCTTCCGCTACGCCGACGACGAGGGGCTGCTGCTGCTCGATCTCGAGGACCTGCAGGCAATGCTGGTGCACACCGCCGAGCACGCCGCCGAACTGACCACCAGGTACGGCAACGTCTCGAAGGCCACCGTGGGCACGATCCAGCGCCAGCTGCTGTCGCTCGACAGCCAGGGCGGCGCGCTGTTCTTCGGCGAGCCCGCGCTCGAGATCGTCGATTTCATTCGCACCGACGAGCAGGGCCGCGGAATCGTCAACGTGCTCGCCGCCGACAAGCTGATGCGCACGCCCAAGCTCTATGCGACCTTCCTGCTGTGGCTGCTCGCCGAGCTGTTCGAGGTCCTGCCCGAGGTCGGCGATCCCGAGAAACCCAGGCTGGTGTTCTTCTTCGACGAGGCGCACCTGCTGTTCGACGACGCGCCGGACGCATTGCTCGAGACGATCGAACAGGTCGTCCGGCTGATCCGCTCGAAGGGTGTGGGCGTCTATTTCGTCACCCAGAACCCGATCGACATTCCCGAGAAGGTCGCCGGCCAGCTCGGCAACCGCGTGCAGCACGCGTTGCGCGCGTTCACGCCGCGCGACCAGCAGGCCGTCAAGGCCGCGGCGACGACGTTCCGCGCCAACCCGGCGCTCGACGTGGAGAAGGTGATCGGCGAGCTCGGGGTCGGCGAGGCGCTGATCTCGACCCTCGACGCGAAAGGCCGCCCCGGCGTGACGGAACGCGCGCTGATCGTGCCGCCGATGAGCCAGCTCGGGCCGATCGAGCCGGTTGTGCGTGCACAGCTCGTGGCCTCGTCGAGCCTGGCCGGGTACTACG
>DATDLP010000255.1:0-5082 GCA_036519255.1 Croceibacterium sp. | reverse complement strand
CGGCTTGAGGCGCGCGTGAAGGACCCGCGCGTGCGCCAGGCGCTCGCCGGCGCCGGGCTGGCGACGCTGTACGCCGGGTTCTACCTCGCCGGCACCCAGTACGGGCTGATCGGCACCGGCGCGGCGTTCCTCGGGCTCGGCGCGGTGACCGCGGCGGCGATCGCGCTGTCGTTCCGCTTCGGGCTGCCGAGCGCGGTGCTCGGCCTCGTCGGCGGCTTCGCCGCGCCCGCGCTGGTCGCGAGCGAGGAAGGCAACGTCCCGCTGCTCACGCTGTACCTCGCGCTGATCACTGCCGGGCTCGCCTTCACCGGGCAGCGGCAAGGCCGGCCGTGGCTCGGTTACGCCGCGCTCGGCGGCGGCTTCGTGTGGGGCCTCGCGCTGCTCGCGACCGGGCCGATCGAGACCGGCGACCTGCTCGCGCTCGGGCTGTTCCTCGCCGCGATGGGCGCGGTGCTGCCGGTGCTGACCGGCACCGGGCCGGGCCGGCAATGGGCCCGCCTCGCGTCGGCCGGGCTCGCCAGCTTGCAGCTCGCCGCGCTGATCGAGCTCGCGGGGTTCCAGCCGCTGACCTGGGGCCTTTACCTGCTGCTCGCCGCGGCGCTCGCCGCGCTCGGCTGGCGCGAACCCCGGCTGCGCGAAGCGAGCGCGTTCGCCGCCGCGCTCGGGCTGTGGCTGCTGGCGCTGTGGGACGCGCCGCCGGGATGGGACTTCGCGCTGGTCGGCGGGGGTTTCGCCGCGGTCTTCGTGCTCGCCCCGCTGACCTTCCTCGCGCTCGAAGGGGGCCGCAAGCTCGACTTGTGGCAGTTGTCGCTCGCCGCGCCGGCGCTGGCCGCGGTCAGCTATTATCAGTTCGGGGACTGGGACACGGCCGGGGCCGAGCCGTTGCTCGCGGCCGTGGCTGCCGCGCTCGCGCTGCCCCCGGCGCTAGCCGCCTGGCGCGAGTGGCGGCGGGCCGAGCCGGGCCCGTTGCTGGTCGTGCCGAT
This sequence comes from Croceibacterium sp., assembly GCA_036519255.1. Taxonomy (GTDB): domain Bacteria; phylum Pseudomonadota; class Alphaproteobacteria; order Sphingomonadales; family Sphingomonadaceae; genus Croceibacterium_A. The sequence continues at coordinate 4,099 of DATDLP010000255.1, read as the reverse complement.
CGCCAGCGCCGCCGCGCTGGTCTTTGCCGCGCTGCTGATGTTGGTCCCGGCCTGGGCCGCGCCGCTGGCCGCAGCGGCGGTCGCGCTGGCGCTTGGCGTGCTCGCGTGGCGTCGCCCGGAGCCGGCGCTGCACAACCTCGCCTGGGCCGGCGCGGTGATCGTGCTCGGTGCGCTGTTCGTGACCCCCGCGGCGATGTTCGAAAGCGTGCTGCTCGGCGGGGCCGATGCCCCCGGGCACTGGACAGGACGCCCGCTCGAGCCCGCGCTTGCACTCGTGCGCTGGCTCGCCACAGGCCTGCCGTTTCTCGCACTCGCCTGGATCGAGCCGCGCCTCGTGCCGCGATCCGCCGCCGAAGCGCTCGCGGCGTTGCTCGCCTACGGTGCGCTTGCGCAAGTCGTGCCGGCCGACTGGCTCGCCTGGACGGCCGCATTGGGCGGCACGGCGCTGTGCGTCGCGCTTCCCGTCCGGGCCGGCGGATGGGGGGCACTGCTCGGCGTGGCGCTGCTGTGGACGCTGATCCCGTTCTTCGAATGGCTCGCCGCGGGAGCGATGGCGCTCGCCGGCGAGCCGCTGCTGCTGGCCCGAGTGCCGCACTGGCACGAGGTGCTGCTGCGGCTCGCCCCGTTCGCGCTCGCAGCGGGCATCGCTGCGTGGCGCAACCGCAGCGAGCCGATGGTGGCTCGCACCGTGCTGGTGGCGGCAGGGATCGCTGCGTTCGTCGCCGTGCACAGCCTGTACAAGCTGGTCTTCGGCATCGGCACGGCGGAGGCCTTCGTGCGTCTCGGCATCGCCGAGCGCGTCGTGTGGGAAGCCGTGCTGGCAGGTGCGGGTCTGCTCGCGCTGTGGCGCATCCCCGGCGCGTGGAAGCGTCCAACGGCCATCGCGCTGCTCGGCCTGTCGCTCGCACACTTCGCCTGGTTCACGCTGCTGCTGCACGACCCGCTGTGGCAGCGGCAGGAGGTCGGACCCTGGCCGATCGCGAACCTCGTGCTGCCGGCTTACGCGGTCGCCTGCCTTGCCGTCGTGGCGCTCAGGCGCCTGCTCGCCGAAATATCGCCGTGGATCGGCTGGACTGCCGACGCCGCGCTGATGCTCCTGATCGCGCTGCTCGCGCTCAGCGAGCTGCGCCACGCGTTCTCCGGCTCGCTGCTCGTCGCCGCGCCGATGACGCAGAGCGAGGACCTGCTGCGCTCGCTGCTCGGCATCGTGCTCGCGCTCGGCTTCCTCGGCTGGGGCTCGCGCAGGCATAGCCGCAGCTGGCGGGTCGGCTCGCTGGTGCTGATGCTGCTCGCGGTGGGCAAGGTGTTCCTGGTCGACGCCGCCGGGCTCGAGGGGCTGCTGCGCGTCGCCAGCTTCATGGCGCTGGGGTTCAGCCTGATCGGGATCGGCTGGGTCTACAGCCGCCAGCTCGCGGTGCGCCGGCCGGCCGAGGCGGACGCAGCCTAGGGCGAGCCGCGCCGTGCTTCCTCGGCTGCCAGTTCCTCGCGTAACTCGCGTGCGCCGCGCTCGGCGCGCTCGACGCCTTCCCGGCTCGAACGGTTGGCCAGATAGGCCCAGATGATCGCAGCGATCAGCAGGATCGGGCCGACGATCGTGACGAGGGACCAGATCGCTTCCATGGTTTGCACCTTCACGTTGCCTGCGGTGTCAACGCGCGACGTGCTCGGGCTTTCCTTTTCTCACCTGGGTTAGAGCCGCCCCCGGGGCAGCCCTCATTTGCTCAGCAGCCTCCTGCGGCCCGCCGCGATGTAGGTCGCCGGGAACGAGATCACCGCAAGCATCGTCAGCCAGTCGAGCGGGGCAGCCGCGGGGATGAAGCCGAGATGGGCCAGCGTGGCCCAGCCGCCGCCGAGCAGCAGGACGAGGTAGAACGACAGGTTGCCGGTCTCGTAGGTCAAGGTGCGGTCGAGCTCGTCCATCAGCCGCCAGGCCGCGACCGACGGGACGGTCGCCGCGGCGAGCAGCACCAGCGCGCCCGCCAGCGCGGCCGCGGGCGGCAGCACGCTTTCCGGGCCGGCCAGGCTCAGCACGATCAGCGCGAGGCCCAGCGCGGCGATCGCCGTCGCGCTGAGGACATTCAGGCGGGCGCGTTCGCGCAGCAGCTCGATCTGCTCGGGCTCGAGAAGAGTCCATCCGCTGCGGGCCACGGCCTGGACGAGGCCGAGGCAGCTCGCGAAGAACACGAGCACCAGGCCGGCACTCACGGCGACCCATTGCGAAACCCCCATCGCGCCGAACGCGCCCGTGCGGACCCCGGCGATGGCCAGCAAGGCAAAGGCGCTGGCGGCGGCCGCGAAGATCGCGAAGTTGGCGAATCGCCGCCAGCTGAACGGCGTGTCGCGAGAAGTCAGCCCGACGAGCGCCACCGAAGCCAGCAACGCCACCGCGACCCTAGGATCGGCCGGAATCGCGAGCAACGCGCGCGGCGGCACGCCATTCGCGAGCCATGAGGCGAGCAGCGTGACGCCGAGGCTGACGATGCCGGCCGCGACGCCCGAGCTCGCGAAATTGCGCCATCTCGACATGTGCATGTCTGGCGGCATCGCGATCACTCCTCTTCCGGTTCCCATCGGTCGATGAACAGCTCGGGCACCGCGACGCCGAACAGCTTCGCCATTCGCAGGGCCAACGGCAGGCTGGGGTCGTACTTGTCGGTCTCGACCGCGTTGATCGTCTGGCGTGAGACGCCGAGCCGCCGGGCCAGCTCGCCCTGGCTCCAGCCCTTCGCCTCGCGCATGTCCTTCAACCGGTTTTTCAAACCCAGCCTCCGCCTGTAAAGAACTCTTTACAGGCAATCGCGCAGCCTGACAAGAGTTCTTTACAGGGCCGGCGAGCACGGAGCGACCCTGCCTGCGCCGCTCGATCTGATCGATTGCCAAGCCCGCGCTACGCAATAGACTGCCGGCAAAACGAAAAGCGGGAGCGGACCGAGTGCAGAGCCCATTCAGCGCGGCGATCGCCGACCGGCCCTTGCGGCCTTTCCAGTGGCTGGTGATCGGCGCCGCGCTCGCGGTGCTGGTGATCGAGGGGATCGACCTCCAGTCGCTGCCGATCCTGACCCCGCTGATCCTCGAGGAATGGGCGATCGACCGCGCCGAGTTCGGGCCCGCGCTCGCCGCGGCGCTGTTCGGCATGGCGTTCGGCTCGAGCTTCGGCGGCTGGCTCGGCGACCGCTGGGGGCGCCTCAAGGCGCTGTACCTCGCTGCGCTGATCTTCGGCGCGAGCACGTTCGTCGCCGCGTGGACCGACGACGTGTGGACGATGTCGGCGGTGCGCGCGCTCGGCGGGCTCGGCTTCGGCGCCGGCTATCCCAACGCGCTCGCGCTGGTCAACGACTGGGTCCCGGCGCGCGTGCGGACCTACGTCATCGCCACGCTGTCGATCGGCATCCCGCTCGGCACCGCGCTCGCCGCGCTGGTGGTGCCGCCGCTGCTCGAGGAGACCGGCTGGCGCGGGATCTTCCAGGTGTTCGGCGTCGGCTCGATCGTGATCGGCACCGCGCTGTTCCTCGTGCTGCGCGAATCGCCGGTCTACCTCGTCGCGCGCGGCCGCCAGGCCGAGGCGCAGCGCAACGCCGCGCGGGTGATCGACCCCGCGATCGAGCTCGTGCCCGAGCCCGCGACCGCGATCGAGGCCGCCGCCGGCACGCGCACGATCGGCGTGCTGCATGCCAGCAACGCGCGGCTCAACCTCGGCATCGGGATCAGCTTCGCCGCGTGCACCACGCTGATCTACGGCCTGTCGAGCTGGGCGACGGTGTTCCTCACCGCCTCGGGCTTCACCACCGCGCAGGCGGCGAGCGCGATCTTCTGGTTCGGCGTGCTGTCGATGCTCGGCGCGATCGCCGCGGGGTGGCTCGTGCGCACGTTCGGCAGCCGCGCGCTGATCCTCGGCTGCGCGGTGCTGACGTTCGGCTCGCTCATCACGCTCGGCTGGATGATCGACACGATGCCCGCCGCGCCCGACTGGAATGAGCGCCAGGCCGCGGCGCTGCTGATCGGGCTGATCGGCGGGCTCGTGAGCATGAACATCGCCGGGTTCTACGCGGTGATGGCGGTCGGCTATCCGCAGAGCTGCCGCGCGGCGGCGATCGGGTTC
>DATDLP010000254.1:0-4175 GCA_036519255.1 Croceibacterium sp. | reverse complement strand
GGTCGCGCGGCACGCCGAGACCACCGGTGCCGAGCACGACGCGGTGGTGCGCGAGATCCGCCTGATCGACCGGCGCATCCACCTGATCGGCAAGGCGATCCTGCTGCTGGTCCTCGCCGGCCTGACGATCAGCCTGACCGTCGTGCTGCTGTTCATCGAGGACTTCGGCGCGATCGACCTCAAGCTCTACGTCGCCACCACCTTCGTGGTGGCGCTCGGGATGCTGATGGCCGCGCTGTGGCTGTTCCTGCGCGAGACGCGCGAGGCCACCGCGGCGCTGCGCATTCCCGAGACCTACCTCGAGCTCGAGCGCAAGCTTTAGACTCTCCCCTCCCGCTTGCGGGAGGGGCCGGGGGTGGGCCAGTCGGTCTCGCCCCCGTTTGCCCACTGACCCACCCCTGACCCCTCCCGCAAGCGGGAGGGGAACTCAGTCGCCCGGCGCGGCGAGCAGCTTCTGCCCCTGCTGGCGGATCGCGCCTTCGACGATCGGCTTGAGGAAGCCGAGCGCGGGCGGCAGCTCCATGTGCAGCACGACCTGCGAATCCTGGATGTCGATGTGCCCGTTGAGCGCCTGGCCCATCGCGGCGATGTCGAGCGTCATGCGGTCGTCGCTCGGCCACGCGGTGTTCACCTGCGCCATCCCGCCGGGGATGCCGTCGGCGATCATGTGGCTGCGCGAGCGCAAGCGGTTGCGCACCTCGTCGCGGCCGAGATTGTGCGGAATGGCGACTTCCATCGGAGCTCCTAAAATTCCTGTTTGTCGCGCTCGGGCAGCCGGTTGAGCTGTTCGAGCGGATCGGGCGCCGGCAGCGCCTGGGTCGCGGTCTGGTCGAGCGCTTCGGGCTCGCCGGCGGCGCCGTAGCGGTAGTCGAGGTAGCGGGTGCGGATCGCGAGGTCGTCGAGCGCGCCGTCGGCCAGCTGGCGGGTGACGTGGTCGATCTCGTTGCTGATCTTGCCGAGGCTCTCGACCAGCTGTTGGTCGGGCGTTCCGCCGGCGCGCTCCTCGCCGCGCAGGTGCGCGGGAATCTTGCGGTAGGCCTCGATCATCCCGGGCAGCGTCTCGCCGACCAGCTTGCGGGTCTCGACCGCGGCCGGGTGGAGCGGCTCGACGTGCTCGAGCTGCAGCCCGAGCGCGTCGAGCTGGAGCCCGATCTGCTCGACCAGCCTGACCGCCGGCGGGGGCAGCCCCGCGCGCTGGTGCTCGAGCCACAGCTCGGTGCGCGCGACGAGAGGGCGCGCGTCGGCGATCTTCGCCAGATCGGCGCGCTTGGGCGGCCGCAGTTTCTGGCCCGAGAACACCGCGATCGCGCACATGATCAGCATCGCGCTGACCATCACGCCGATGAAGCCGATCCCGTTGACGATCATGCCGGTGACGATCGCTCCGGCGACGATCGCGCCGACGGTTACGCCGATGCGCTTGAGCTTGGTGACGATGTGCCGGGTGCGCAGCTCGGCCGAGCCCTTGCCGATCGACACCGCGCGGCGGTGCCGCCCGCCGTCGCGGTTGTCGCGCACCAGCGAGCGCCCTTCCTCGAGCGCGCGATCGGTCTCGCGGGAGAGGTCGCCTGCCATCAGCCGGTCAATCCGCCGTCAGCAGCGACGGTTCCTGCGCCGAGCGCGAGGCCTGCGCCTGACCCTCGGCGCGGGCGATGTAGCCCTTCGACTTCTCGACCTCGGTCGAAAGCACGTCGACGGTCTGCTTCATGTTGGCCAGCGCCTTGACCTTGAACGTGTCGACCGCGTCCATCGTGTCGTAGATGTTCTGGAACGCGCGCTGCAGCGTCTCCATCGGGATCGTGCTCGAGGCCGCCTGCTCGTGGATCTTGGCGGTGTTGTCGCGCAGCAGCTTGCCGGTCGAATCGATGATCCCGGCGGTGGTCTCGTTGAGCGAGGTGATCTGCTGCAGCACCAGCCGCTGGTTGGTCATCGCCTGCGCCACGGTCACCGCGGTGCGCAGCGCACCGACGGTGGTGGTGCTCGCGCGGTCGACGCCCTTCACGAGCTCGACGTTGTTCTTCTTGACCAGGTCGAGCGCGAGGTAGCCCTGCACGGTGACCGCCATCTGCGTCAGGAGGTCCTGCGTGCGCTGGCGGACGTAGAACAGCGCGGTCTCGCGGATCGCCTTGGCCTTGGCCGGATCGCTGTGATCGAGATTGGCCGCCTCTTCCTCGAGCCGGTCGTCGAGCGTCTTGGCGATGTGCACCATCTGCTCGAGCTTGCCCATCGCCTCCCACAGCTTGACCCGCTCGACGTCGATCGCGGCGTTGTCCATCAAGAGCTCGTCCTTGCCGCTGGCGAGGCGCGCGAGGATCGCCTGGATGTGGCCCTGCGCCGAGCTGTAGCTGTCGAAGTAGCGCTTGAGCGAACCGCCGAACGGGATGATCCCGAACAGCTTGCGCGGCGTGAGCTTGCCCTTGCGGCCCGGATCGAGGTCCTCGACCGTGCGACGCAGCTCGGCGAGATCCTTGCCGACGCCCGATTCCTGATCCATCGCCCGCACCGGGCGGTCGAGGAAGCGGTTCGACATGCCCGCCGCGGTGGTGATCTCCTTGCGGCCCATGCCGGTGATCTGGTCGACCTTCTTGCCGAACTCGGGCGACTGCGCGTCGAGCGCGATCAGCTCGGCGACGAAGCCTTCGACCTTGGTCTCGAGCGCGGACTTCTTCTCGCTGTCGATCGCCACGAGGCCCGAGGCCTTCTCGGGCACGACCATCGGCACGGGATCCGGCGGGGTGAGCTCGAGCTCCACCCCGGAAGCCGTTGCGACCTTGGTGGTGGTCTGGTTGGTCGTGGCCATTCGCTGTCCCCTTCCGGAATTCGCTACTGTATTAAGTGGGCAAGACACGCTGTTCAAGCACGCTTGCCGATCCAGCTCCGAACGTGCCGCAACCCGGCAGCGAGCGGAAGGGGGTTTTGGTCAGGCGAAAATACCCGCGACCGATTGCACTTCGGCGGCCTTGGTGGCGAGCACGTTGGCGAACAGCACCGTCGAGATGGCGATGGCGGCGAAGCCGGCGATCAGGCGCTGCGAATAGTTCGAGTAGGTGGTCATTTTGTGTCCCCTTGAGATTCGTTCCGGCGGGCGATCCGCCGATGCACACTGCATTGCACGAGGCGTGCCAAATCGCGCGAATGGCGGAATTGCGTGGTTTCTGGCGCAGTTTGGCAGATCGGGGCGGGACATGTTTGCGCGATATTGGGATTTTTCGCCAACTGGTGGGAAGTGGCTTCCGCTCCACGCCTGCGGGAGCGAAGCCGGTGAGCGCCGCGGAAGTTCATGAAGTTCACGCCACGTCATCGCGCGGACAGCTCCTCGCTGCGCTCGAGCCGTTCGCGACGCAGCAGGCGGTCGACGATCCGGCGCAGGCGCTGCGACCAGATCTCTGGGATCGCCTCGGCGGGCAGCGCGGCGTCGAGGCGGACGGCGGATTTGGCCTCGAGCAACTCGATCGCCTGGCTCTCCGGGTGGCCGCGTGTCTCGCGCCGGTCGAGCCATTTGCCGTAGCGCAGCGGGTCGCGGTAGCGCAGCACGAACATCGCCAGCCGCTCGTTGAACTGGCGCTTCTCGCCGATCTGCTCGCCGCGGTAGAACACCGGCACCGCGACCCCGTGGATCGCGCGCGCGACGACCGCGTCCGACAGCCGCCGCACGCCGTAGTCGAGCGCGGTCTCCCACGCGTTGCGGAAGCTGATCGCGTCGGCCCGCGCGCGCAGCGCGTAGGCCGAGCGCTCCGACATCCCGACCGCGCGGCAGGCATCGGTCACGCAGGCGCTCTCGGCGAGCGCTTCGATGAAGGCGACCTGGCGTTCCGGGGTCCAGCCGTCGTGGCGCGGGCGCGGATACGCCGGGGTGAACTCCGGGGGCTCGCAGTCGTCAGCCGGCTCGGCGGCGGAGGGCGACTCGGGAGGGATGGGTGATTCGCTCATTTGCGAGCTTGGAACATAAAGCGAACAGTGTAGGAAAGCGGAATCTGCTTTTCCAAGCGCAGACAGCTCCGGAACGGAGGCAGTCGCGCTTGCCCTCTCGCCCTGTCATGGCGAGGATAGCGGGGTGCCGGTCGATGGCCGGCCAGGCGGATCCGGCTCCCGGGGCAGCCGGGTTTCGATTGGTTGTGCGAAGGAGACTTGCCTTGCGCGTCCTGCTTGCTGCGCTTTTCGGCCTCCTGCTTTCG
>DATDLP010000253.1:0-5466 GCA_036519255.1 Croceibacterium sp. | reverse complement strand
CGCGGATCGTCGGCGCGATGGGTGCGGCATGATCGACCATAGCCAGAACGCTCTCGGCATCGTCGCCGGCCTGCTCGAGGCGCGCACCGGGCAGAAGCTCACGGCCGACCGGCTGTGGCGTGTCGGCACCGCGCTGTCGGGCGTCATGCGCGAGAAGAACCTCGATTCGCTCGAGGAGCTCGCCGCGCGGCTGAACCAGCCGAACCAGGCCCTGCTGGCGCAGCAGGTGGTCGAGGCGCTGCTCAACAACGAGACCTACTTCTTCCGCGACCGGGCGATGTTCGACCAGCTCATGACCGGGGTGCTGCCTGCGCTGGCCGAGCGCCGCCAGGGCGTGCGACGGCTGTCGATTTGGTCGGTCGGCTGCTCGACCGGGCAGGAGGCCTACTCGCTGGCGATGCTGTTCGCCGAGCAGCCGCTGCGCTGGAACGACTGGACGATCGAGATCCTCGGCACCGACGTCGCACGCTCGGTGGTGATGGCGGCGCGCGAAGGCAACTTCTCGCAGTTCCAGATCCAGCGCGGGCTCGGCGTCGCGCAGATGGTGCGGTTCTTCGAGGAGACCCGCACCGGCTGGCGCGCGAACGAGACGCTGCGCAAGATGGTCCGGTTCGAGCCGCACAACCTGCTCGATACGCCGCCTGAGCCGGGCCGCTTCGACCTGATCCTGTGCCGCAACGTGCTGCTCTATTTCGATCGCCCGACGCGCCAGCGCGCGTTCGAGCGCCTCGCCTCGGCGCTCGCGCCCGAGGGCCGGGTCATGCTCGGCGCCGGCGAGACCACCGCCGGGCAGACGGAGATACTGACGCCCGAAAAGGGCGCGACCGGTTTTCATCATCTCGCCGTGGGGGTTCCCATGCGGGCCGCCGCCTATGGCGGGGACCGGCGGTTGGGTGGTGGCAGGTAAGGTAAATCCGGAGTTACCGAACCTTAAGCTCTTCATCCTATGCCGGATGTTCGGAATTGTCCGAGGGGAGGGGTTCCCGGGGTGTTGCAAGCGATGAGCCTGAATCAGGTACGTCCGCCGGTGCTGGTTTTCGCACCGGTTGCCGTTCTCACGCTCATCTCGGCGAGCATCATGGGGCTGTTGCTGCAGCAGACCGGGCCCGATTTCGGGCCGGCTTGGGCCATCCTCGCCACCGGCGGCCTCACTTACATCGTCGCGGTCGTCCTGCTGGTCCGCTTCGGGCTTACCAGCATCGGGCAGCTCGAGGATCTCAGCCTGACCGACAGCCTCGCGGCGATGCCCAACCGGCGGGCGTTGCACATCGACTACCAACGCGCGCCCGAGGGCCAGGAGAAGGCGCTCGCGCTGCTCGACCTCGACGGCTTCAAGTCCATCAACGACCAATACGGGCACTTCGTCGGCGACCGGCTGATCAAGGAGTGCGCCCGTATGCTCGGGGATGTCTGCGGTGCCGATGCGCGGTCCTACCGCCTCGGTGGCGACGAATTCGCGATCTTCGTGGTCGGGCCGATCGCCGGCAACATCCTCGAAGGCATCTGCCACACGCTGATCGCCCGCCTCGGCCAGTCGCTGCTGATCGACGAGCGCAAGCTCACCGTCGGCGCCAGCATCGGCCTGTCGCGCAGCAGCGGCAGGGACGGTCTGTCGTCCTCGGAGCTTCTGCGCCGCTCGGACATGGCGATGTACGCCTCGAAGGAAGGCGGCAAGAATCGCTGCACCTGGTTCACCGACGATTTCGACCGCAACCGCGACCAGACTCACCAAGTCGAGGACGAACTGCGCCGGGCCATCAGGAACGAGGAGTTCGTGCTCGCCTACCAGCCGCTGGTGGCGGCGAGCAGCGGCGAGATCGTCGCGGTCGAGGCGCTGCTGCGCTGGCCGCAGTCCGACGGCACGATGATCAGCCCGGGCGTGTTCATCCCGATCGCGGAGAAGTGCGGCCTGATCTATCCGATCGGCTTGTGGGTCCTGCGCACGGCCTGCCGCGACGCGCTCGACTGGGACGGCATCAAGCTGTCGATCAACGTCTCCCCCGCGCAGCTGCGCAATCCCGAGTTCCCGATCGAGCTCGGCCATATCCTCGAGGAAACCGGCTTTCCGCCGTCGCGGCTCGAGCTCGAGGTGACCGAGACCTACCTCGTAACCGACCCGATCGTCGCCAACCGCAATCTCGACGTGATCCGCAAGTTCGGCGTCGGCATCGCGCTCGACGATTTCGGCACCGGCTACGCCTCGATCGGCTTCCTGCGCAACTTCCGCTTCGAGAAACTCAAGCTCGACCGCACGATGGTGGTCGACGCGGGCATCGATAACGGCTCGCTGGCGATGTTCACCTCGAGCATTGCGGTCGCCCGGGCAATGGACATGGAAGTGACTGCCGAAGGGGTCGAGACCGAGGCGCAAGCCGACATGGTCCGCCTGGCCGGCTGCGATCACATCCAGGGCTGGTACTACTACAAGGCCATCACCGCCGCGGAGATCCGCGGCCATCTCGACGAAAACCGCATGCGCCGCGAAGGCGGCAGCAAACGCATTGGGGGTAAGCATGGACATGTCCGATAGGTTCGTCGCCGGTCAGGCGGCGGACGAGCTCGATCGCGATCGCGAACTGCTGAGGGCCGAGGGCCTGCGCCACGGGCCGGCGCCGCTCGCGCACTTCGCGGGCTATTCGGTCGGCCGCAAGCTCAAGCTGATGTTCGGCGTCGCCGCCGGGGCGGCGACGCTGCTCGGCTTCGTCGCGCTTCTCGGGCTCAGCGGCAGCGGCGGCGGGATGGTCGACGGGCTGCTGATGACCATGAGCGTGATCGCGGTGGTCGTGGCGGTGATCGCCGGCGTATCGGTCCACTACGTGCAGCACCAGCTGGTGCGTCCGCTCGAGGAAGTCTGCGCCGCCATGCGCGAGCTCGCCGAGGGTAACCGCGAGGTCTTTGTGCCGCACGACGATCGCGAGGACGAGATCGGCGCGATGGCGCGCTACCTGGTCGTGATCAAGAAGGCGGCCACCAAGTTCGACCGCATCCGCAAGGAGCGCGAGGAAGCGACCGCCGAAGAGCTGCGCCGGCTGACCGAGCTCGAAAGCGAGCGCGAGGAGCTGCGCGTGCGCCAGACCGAGACCCTGATCGGCCTGGCCGACAAGTTCGAGCGCACCGTCGGCGACATCGTCAGCGGCGTGGCCGCCGCGTCGAGCCAGCTGCAGGCGACCGCGAGCTCGATGGCCTCGGCCGCCGAGCAGTCGGCGATGCAGTCGGGCGACGTCTCGTCGAGCCTCAACGAGGCATCGGCCGGTGTCACCGCAGCGGCCGCGGCGAGCGACGAGTTCGCGATGTCGATCGGCGAGATCAGCCGTCAGGCCTCGACCTCGGCTGAGCTGGCACGCAAGGCGTCGCACGCGGCCGAGGAAGCCGACAGCACGATCTCGGCGCTGACGCTGTCGGCGAGCCAGGTCGGCGACATCGTCGAGATGATCTCGACCATCGCCCAGCGCACCAACCTGCTCGCGCTCAACGCCTCGATCGAGGCGGCGCGCGGCGGCGAGGCGGGCCGCGGCTTCGCGGTCGTGGCGGCCGAGGTCAAGGAGCTGGCGACGCAGACCGGCCGCGCGACCGAGGAAGTCGCCGGGCAGATCCGCGCGATCCAGGAAACCACGTCGGCCAGCGTCGAGGCGCTGCGCTCGATCGCCGGCCAGATCGCCCAGCTCGAGGCGACTTCGGTCTCGATCGCGGCCGCGGTCGACCAGCAGTCGGTCGCCGGGCAGGATCTGGCGCGCTCGATCGACCTTGCGGCGCGCAATACCGAGGACGTGTCGAGCAACATCGGCCAGCTGCGCGAGACCTCGCTGGCGACCGGCGCGGCAGCCAGCCAAGTGCTGACCAGCTCGACCGAGCTCGAGCAGCAGGCCGGCGTGCTCAAGAGCCAGGTCAACGAATTCCTGAGCCACGTCCGCGTAGCCTGAGCGGCTTCGGCCGGTTTGGCGGGCCGCCGCCCGGGTTCGCGCCCGGCGGCGGCCTGCGCCGTATCTGCTCCGCCATGGATTGTTCAGGATTGCGGTGGTACCCGCGCCCGACCACGCTCGCTCGGACGGGAGTTCAAGGGTGCGATTCATGTCATCGCGATTGGCTGCCAGGTTTCTTGCAGGTGTGCTTGCGGCAATGGGCCTCCACGTGGCGCCGGTCTCGGCCGCGGTGGAGCACGCGACGCTCGACGGCGGCACCGAAGCGATCCTGATCACCGGCGAGATCCTGCCCGGCGACGAGGAGGTGTTCACGCAGCTTTCGCGCCGCTTCCCGCGCGCGACGATCTACCTCGAAAGCCCCGGCGGCGCGCTGATGGCATCGATCGAGATCGGCAAGCTCGTGCGCGCGCGGCGTCACGCCACCGCGGTGCTCGACGACAGCACCTGCACCTCGGCCTGTGCGCTGATCTGGATCGCCGGAGCGCCGCGCTACCTCGGCCAGCGCGGGCGGCTCGGGTTTCACGCCAGCTACACCGACGAAGGCAACAGGATGGTCGAAACCGGCGTCGGCAACGCCATGGTCGGGCACTACCTGTCGCAGCTCGACCTGTCGGAAGACGCCACGGTGTTCGCGACCATCGCCTCGCCCGACCAGATGAACTGGCTCACGGCGGAGAACAGCAACGAAGCGGAGATCTCGTACGAGATCGCGCCCCGCTCGCTGCCGGTGCCGCCGCGCACGGTCAGCACCAGCTCGAAGCTGGCCGGCAATCCGTCCAGGCTGCAAAAGGCGCAGGCGACGCGCTAGCGCGTCGGCGCGCGCTTCTGTTCCCCACACTTCTTGCCGCGCAAGACCTTGCAGACGCTCGCAAGCGGCGCGCGGCTGTGCCAGCATGCGGCAAACGCAAACACCCGTGGGAGGGGACATGAAGACTGGTCTGATTGCATTCGGCGCGCTTTGCCTTGCCGGTTCGGCGCTCGCGCAGGTGGCTCCGCCGCCTCCCGCGGCGCCCCCCGCGCGGCCCCCGATGCCGCTGTGCACGCCGAATCCGGGCGAGCCGGTCGAATGCCGCAACCGCAATGCTCCCGATCAGGCTCCCGCTTTCGCGCAGCAGACCCGGGCGCCGTACGCGCCGTCGAACGTAACGTTGAACGTCGAGACGGTGGCCGAAGGGTTCGTGTCGCCCTGGGGATTCGCGCTGCTGCCCGACGGACGCTTCCTCGTGACCGAGAAGGCCGGGACGATGCGCATCGTCTCGGGCAGCACGCTGTCGGAGCCGGTCGCCGGGCTTCCCGCGGTCACCGTGCAGGAAATCTCCGGGCTCGACGACGTCGTGCTCGATCCGGATTTCGCCAGCAACCAGCGGATCTACTGGAGCTACGTCGAGAACCGCCCGGCGGGCAACGTGCTCGCGGTCGCGCGCGGGCGGCTGGTCGACGGGCCGGCGCCGCGGGTCGAGGACGTCAAGGTGATCTACCGCCAAGAGCCCGACCTGAAGTCGGAGCACGGCAACTTCGGCGCCCGCCTGCTGTTCGATGACGACGG
>DATDLP010000252.1:0-4172 GCA_036519255.1 Croceibacterium sp. | reverse complement strand
CGCTGGTCGAACGGGGCACCGGGCACGGCGCGAGCGGCACGGTGCGGCTCGACGATCTCGTGGCGACCGTGCTCAAGGCGCACAGCGCCGGCACGACCGCCGAAGGGCCGGCGGTGCAACTCGGCTCGCACGCCGGCAGCGGGCTGGCGCTGGCGCTGCACGAGCTGGCGACCAACTCGGCCAAGTACGGCGCACTGAGCCGGCCCGGTGGCCATCTCGCGATCGCCTGGCGCGACGAAGGCGACTGCGTGCGGGTCGAGTGGCGCGAGACCGGCGGCCCGCGGATCGAGCGCGCGCCGGAGAACGCCGGGTTCGGCAGCAAGCTGGTGCGGCGCACGATCGAGGGCCAGCTTTCGGGCGCGATCGCGTTCGACTGGGCGCCCGAGGGCCTCGCGATCGACATGACGCTGCGCGCCGACAAGCTCGCCCACTAGCGCTTGCCAGTCCAAGCCTTGCCGCGTACGGGCCGCGCGTCAACTGGGGAGTAGCCGATCGCCTTCGGGCGAGGCCTGACCGTCAACACACTTGGCCGAGAGGTCATGGCGGCAGGAGGCGCGGAGAGAAATCCGCGCCGGGTGAGACCAATGACATCGAGCCACCGCCGGCCGGGCGGGTGGTGCGATGTCGTTGGATTCGCGCTCTGCCCGGCACCGGATATTTTCGATGGACGCTTTCCTCACCTCCTCGCTGCTCGTCGCCGTGGCCGAGATCGGCGACAAGACCCAGCTGCTGGCGATCGTGCTCGCCACGCGGTTCCGCAAGCCGGTGCCGATCGTGCTCGGGATCCTTGCCGCGACCGTGGCCAACCATGCGCTGGCCGCGTTCGCCGGGCAGTTCGCCGCCGGGTTGCTCGACGGCCGGTGGTTCCGCATCGCGGTCGCCGCCTCGTTCGTGCTCATGGGCCTGTGGACGCTGATCCCCGACAAGCTCGACGAGGACGAGCAGGTGCGCTCGCGCGGCGGGGTGTTCCTGACCACGCTGGTGGCGTTCTTCCTCGTCGAGATGGGCGACAAGACCCAGATCGCCACGGTCGCGCTCGGCGCGCAGTTCACCAACCTCGTCGCGGTCACCGCGGGGACCACGCTCGGCATGATGATCGCCAACGTGCCCGCGGTGCTGCTCGGCAACGCGCTGGTGCAGCGCATCTCGCTCAAGGCGGTGCGGATCGTCGCCGCGCTGAGCTTCGTCGCGGTCGGGCTGTGGATGCTGGTCGAGGCGCTCGGCTAAGCTGTCGCGTCCGGCTGCAGGTCGCGATGCCGGCGGGTCGGCCGATGGCCGTGCTGCGCGAGGTTGGTGCGCGGAAGCTGGGCCGCCAGCGTACGGGGCAGCGACCCGACCAGCCTCGACCGCAGCGGAACCCAGGCGCGGGTGAACATGAACAGGCAACCGCCGGCGAACAGCAGGCCGAAGGCGACTCCCGACTCGCCATCGCCAAGCCCGTCGAACAGCATGACGGTCGGCAGGATCGCGCCGACGATCAGCGATCGGCGATCGATCAGCAGCGAGATCGCCGCCGCGCAGGCAATGATGGCAATGACGACGGGAAAATCGTGCGGGCCGAGACCGGAGAAGAAGAACCCTTCGGAAACCGGTGGCTTGCCGAGGAGCATGGCGAAGGCGCACCGCGCGATCAGCGAACCCGACAGGCAGTGCAGCCAGAACGCGACCTGCGATCGATAGGTCTCGCGTCGCACGTCGGTCAGATCCCACCAGAGCGCGCTGATCAGGGTCAGAACGGCCGGCAGCAGGAGAACCAGATTCAGCACGAGGTAGTCATACGTCTCGGGATACCAGCGAGCGAGATCGTCGCAGGCCAGCGTCGCGACGAAGGCCGCCATGGTGAGCGCGATGGCGAAGGTCGGCGGAAAGCGGAAGCGGCGCCAGAACACCACGGTGCCGGCGACCAGCGGCGGCACCAGCGTCGTGAGATAGAGCCACGGTTCGGGCCGGCCGATGGTTCCGTCGACCGCCACGACGAGGCAGAGAAGCGAAAACAGGGACGCAAGAAGGAAGGCGACCGCGATGACCAGCGAGGTCGCCGGCGTTCCGGGCGAGACGAGCCGAGCGCCGATGGCATAGAGGATCGGTGGGAACAGCGGCACGAGGATCACGACGTCGCTGCCTCCGCCGGCCGCCAGGAGGGTCCACACGCCGACGAAGACCAGCACAAGCGCCCCCGCCTGCATCAGATCGGCCAGCCCGCCGAAAAGCTGGAACTTCTCCAGGCTGGCGAGCGGCGCCTGCTCACGGTTGGCCTGGAAGTTGCGCAGGGCGATGGCCTGGTGCTCGCCGATGACACCTGCCTCGACCGCTGCGTCCAGCTCGATTTCGGTCAGCATCGGCGGGCTCCCACTGATCGTGAGGGATGATATACTATATCTTACACCATGCAGGGGCTACCTCTGCCGCGACGTGAGGAAGACGAAGCTTCGGTCAGGCCGGGGCGAGCGCGAGCTGATAGACCAGGAAGGCGTCGTCGCGCTTCCAGCCGGCGCGCTCGTACACTGCCTGTGCGGCGGTGTTGGTGGTCTCGGTCGAGAGCGCGAGGCGCACCGCGCCTTCGCCGCGCGCGAACTCCGCCGCCCGGCTCAGCAGGCCGGAGCCGACGCCGCGCCCGCGCGCGGTCGGTGCGACGAACAGGTCGTTGAGGATGAAGATCCGCGCCATTCCGGCCGAGGTGAACGAGGGATAGAGCTGGGTGAACCCGAGCGCCTGCTCGCCGTCGAGCGCGAGGAAGATCACCGATTCGCCGCGCGCCAGCCGCTCGCCGAGGAACGCGCGTGCACCCGCGACGTCGGACGGCCGGCGGTAGAACTGCCGGTAGCCGTCGAACAGCGCGGCAAGCGCGTCGAGGTCCGCGGGCGTGGCGCGTCGGATTTGCATGGTCTCTCCGTCAGGCATAGTGCGGCACCGCGATGCGGCCGAGGAACTGGCGCCGGTCGATCCTGGGCGGCGGCAGGCGCAGCAGCGCGCGCAGCCCCGCGCGGACCAGCCCGGACGGCGCATGCGCGGCGCGGCCGACGAGCGCGGAATCGAACATCGCCCGACGGATGCGCCCGAGCCGCAGGCGCTCGAGCTCGGGCAGGATCGCTTCGGGCGGCAAGCGCTGGGCGAGCACGCCGAGCGCCCAGGCGTCCTCGATCCCCTGGCACCCGCCCTGCCCCTGGTTCGGCTCCATCGCGTGCGCGGCATCGCCGATGCAGATCACCCGTCCGCGGCCGAGCCGCCGCGGTGCGGCCCTGGCGTTGATCGCCAGCGCGATCAGCGAAGCCGGATCGGTTGCCGCCACGGCGCGGCCGACGCGTTCGGGAAAGGCCGCTACCCGCGCGAGCAAGGCCGCGTGATCGGGTGCTGCGGCGTGCGCATCGGCGGCGGGGGCCATGTAGAACCAGTACCGGCGCCCCTCGCCGCCGTCGAACAGCCCGAACCGGTCGCGCTCGCTCCAGATCTCCTCGCCGAGCCCGGCCTCGCCGTCGCTCGCGCCGTGGGCGATGCCGAGCACGCCGACATACCCGCGGAACCCGGGCGGATTGCCAATCAGCGCCGAGCCGGTCGGCGACCGCACGCCGTCGGCGACCACCACGAGCTCGGCTTCGGCAACCGGCTCGCCGGCGGCGCGCAGCACCACGCGGCCGCCATGCTCGGACAGCGCATCGACGTGGACGCCGAGCCGGCAGGCGTCGGTGCCCAGCGTGGCGAGCAATGCGGCCTGCAAGTCGCTGCGCATCGGCAACCACGAATCAGTCCCGGCGACGTCGACCGGGCCCCACAGCACGCGGTCGTCGGCCCGCCGCAGGCACAGGCTGCGGACCGGGTGCGCCCGCGCGCGCACGGCATCGCCGCAGCCGAGCCAGTCGAGCCCGGCCATCGCGTTGCCCCAGACCGACAGCGCCGCGCCGATCGGCTCGAGCTTCGGCGCCCGTTCGAACAGAGTGACCGCGTAGCCGGCCTGACGAATCGCGATGGCCGCGGAGAGCCCCGCGATGCCGCCGCCGACGATGATCGCGGTCCTTCCCATCAGCGCCGGCTCAGCGCCCAGCCTGCCAAGTCACTTTCCTGGCGCCGGATTTGATGACGGCGCGCGACAGGGCGTCGCGTTCGACAGGCTGCAGCACCGCCTCCGTCGAGACCACTTCGATCGTGGGATAAGCAACGAGCCGCGACAGGGGGAG